>JAJQHP010000072.1 GCA_021199695.1 Clostridiales bacterium | reverse complement strand
CGTGGGAGGCGGTCCTGGGGGCGGCGTCCAGGTCGCCGCCGGAGAGGAGGGGCTGCTCCAGCACCGCCAGCTCCTCCTTCAATCGGGCGGGGAGCACCGCCAGGCCCATGACCTCGATGAGGCCGATGTTCTCCTTCTTGATGTGGTGCTTCTCCTGATGGGGGTGGAAGATGCCCAGAGGATATTCCTCGGTGGTCCGGTTGTTGCGCAGCACCAGGTCCATCTCGTAGTCCTCCCCCCTTCTGCGGCAGATGGGGGTGATGGTGTTGTGGGGAGCGTCCGTCTCCGCCAGGATGTCCGCCGCCGGGTCGGAATAGCCCCGCCAGACGTTCAGGATGTGCTCGCTGCACTCCGCCACCCGGACCGGGTCCGCTCCCCGGAGCCGGATGACCGACATGGGCCACCGGACGATGCCGGCGGACAGGTCCTCATAGCCCGGGATGGAGAGCTCCGTCTCCACCGGGGCCCGCTCCATGGCGAAGGTATACCGGCCCCCCTGATAGTGGTCATGGCTCAGGACGCTCCCTCCCACGATGGGGAGGTCCGCGTTGGAGCCGACGAAATAGTGGGGGAATACGGTGACGAACTCCAGCAGGTGGTCGAAGCACCGCCGGTCGATGGCCATGGGGATGTGCTTCCGGTTAAAGACGATGCAGTGCTCGTTGTAGTAGACATAGGGGGAGTACTGGAGGCAGTAGTCCTCCCCCGCCAGCTTCAGGGGAATGACCCGGTGGTTCTGGCGGGCGGGGTGGTCCAGCCGTCCGGCATAGCCCTCGTTCTCCACACAGAGCAGGCACTTGGGGTACTTCACCGACACCGCCTTTCCGGCGGCGGCGATGGCCCGGGGGTCCTTCTCCGGCTTGGACAGGTTGATGGTGATGTCCAGGGTGCCGTACTCCGTCTCCGCCAGCCACTTCACGTCCTTTGCGATGCGGTCCCGGCGGATATAGTTGGTGTCGCCGGAGAAGGCATAGTACCAGCTTGTGGCCTCCTCCGGGCTGCGGGCGTAGGCCTCCCAGAACTGCCGCGCCGTCTCCGAGGGCCGGGGGGTCAGCAGACCCATCAGCCCCGTGTCATACAGGTCGGTGAAGGAGGGGGTGTCCCCCTGAATGAGCCCGTGTTCATAGGCGTACCGGTTCATCCCGTCCAGAATGTCCTGGAGGGGCGGCAGCTCCTCCACCGGGGTCAGGCCGCCAAAGCCCTCCAGGCCCAGCGCCTCCAGCAGACGGTTGGCGGCCCACACCCGGTCGCCCTCCCCGATCAGCCCATGGCGGACGGCATACTCCACCAGCTGAGAAATGGTAAGCTCCATCGTTCTCTCTCCTCTCATCCAAACAGCACGGCCCCGCCCACCGGGCGGATGGTCAGGATATGGCAGGCCCCCTGGCCCAGCAGGGCGTCCATGCCCAGCCGGAACCGCTCCAGGCAGTCCAGGGGGACGAAGGCCTGAATGGTCCCGGCAAAGCCGCCCCCGTGGACCCGGACGGCTCCCCGGCCGCCCAGCAGGTGCTGAGCCGCCGCCAGAGCCACCGCCACCGGCTGGTCCGCCGGGTCCCGGAAGGTGGCCACATTTTGCAGATACATGAAGGAGGACTGCCCGGACTGGTTCACCAGGGTCAGGAAGGCGTCAAAGTCGCCCCGTTCCAGAGCCTGCACCTGCCCCTCCACCCGGCTCACGTCATCGTAATAGTGGATGGCCCGGAGCACCGCCCGGTCCCCCAGCCGCTCCCGGAGCCGGGGCAGCCGGGCATAGAACGCCGCCGGGTCGGTCTCGCTGAGCACGGTTTTGCCCAGCTGAGCCGCCACCGCCCCCATTTCCCGGGGAATGGCCCCATAGTCGTCGGTCAGGTCGGCGTGGTCCGCCCCGGTGTCGATGATGCACAGGGCGTGGCCCGCCGCCACAAAGTCAAAGTCTACCTGATGGTACACCGGATTCCCCTCGTCCCGGAAGTCGATGGCCACGATGCCCCCCAGGGCGCAGGCCATCTGGTCCATCAGGCCGGAGGGCTTGCCGAAGTAGACGTTTTCCGCATACTGGCCCATCATGGCGATCTGGGCCAGGGACAGCTCATCCCGGCAGTACAGGTGGTTTGCCACCACCCCCACCAGCACCTCATAGCAGGCAGAGGAGGACAGGCCGGAGCCTCCCGGCACGTTGGAGCGGATGTATGCGTCAAAGCCCACAGGCTGATAGCCCAGCTGGGCTGTCCGGGCCAGGATGCCCCGGACCAGGGAGGGGGTGGTGTTCTCCTCGGCGTCCACCTTGTCCAGCTCGTCCACCCGGACCTCCACCATGCCGTAGCCCTCGGAACACAGGCGGACGGTATCCGTTCCGTTGGGTGCTGCACAGGCCACGGCGTCCAGGTCTACGCTGGCGGCCAGCACCTTGCCCCGCTGGTGGTCGGTGTGGTTGCCCCCCACCTCGGTGCGGCCCGCTGCGGTGCAGAGGGCGACCCGGGTGTTCTCGTCCCGCTGAAAGGTCCTTTGAAAGCCGTCCATCAGCTCCTCCAGACGGCAGCACACGGGGCCGACGGTGTTCTCCTCCCGGCAGTAGATGCGGGACAACTCCCGGCGGCAGTCCCCGGTGAGCAGCGCCGCCCGGATCGCCTTGATTGTTGTCATATGTGAATTCCTCCTGTGAGACCGGGGTGCGGTCTCCGTCTGTGATATTCGCTCCCTATTATACCGTTTCAGGCCGAAAGAGGCAATGTGTTTTTGTGAAAAGTTCGTTGCATTTTTCACGTTGTCCCCCTGTCCCGGCGTCTCTTATCATTTTATCGTTGCCACTTTTCGTCTTTTGTGCTATGCTGTGTCACAGGCAGAAAAAAAGAGGCGATTCCCAATGAATATGATTATTGTCGGCTGCGGAAGGATCGGCTCCACCCTCGCGGAGGAGCTGAGCCAGGAGGACTGCGACATCACCGTCATCGACACCCGGCGGGACCGGGTCCAGCAGATCGCGGACAACTGCGACGTGATGGGCATGGTGGGCAACGGCACCAGCTTTCAGCTGCTGGAGGAGGCGGGCATCGCCGCCTGCGACGTGCTCATCGCCGTCACCGGACTGGACGAGGTGAATCTGCTCTGCTGCGTGATCGCCAAAAAGGCGGGCCACGGCATCACCACCATCGCCCGGGTCCGGGACTTCACCTATCACGAGGAGCGGACCTATCTCCAGCAGAGCCTGGGCATCTCCATGCTGCTCAACCCGGAGCTGACGGCGGCCACCGAGATCGCCCGCCGTCTCCGCACCCCCAAGGCCATCGACATCACCACCTTCGCCGAGGGCCGGGCGGAGCTGCTCACCTTCTCCCTGGAGGGGAAAAGCCCTCTGGCCGATCTTCCCATCAGCCGGATGAACCAGAGGCTGGGCACCGACATCCTGGTCTGCGCCGTGGAGCGGAACCGGAAGGCCATCATCCCCAAGGGCGACTTCGTATTCCAGACAGGGGACAAGGTCTCCATCGTGGGCTCCCCCCAGAGCACCTCTCTGTTCTTCCAGCGCATCGGCATCGCCTCCGGCCAGGCCCGGGACACCATGATCCTGGGGGGCGGCCGGATCGCCTACTATCTGGCCAGTCAGCTGGCCGGGATGAAAATCAACATCAAAATTCTGGAGGCGGACGAGGAGCGCTGCGCCTATCTCAGCGAGGCCATTCCCTCCGCCATGGTCATCCACGCCAGCAGCCGGGACCGGGACGTACTGCTGGAGGAGGGGCTGGAGAGCGCCCAGTCGGTGGTCGCCCTGACCAACGTGGACGAGGAAAATATGATGCTCTCCATGCTGGCCTCCATCTACAACCCCAAAGGAAAGCGGGTGACCAAGGTCTCCGATATGCCCTTCTCCGAGGTGCTGGAGCGGATGGACCTGGGCAGCGTCATCTGCCCCCGGGAGCTGGCCGCCCGGCAGATCGCCCAGTATATCCGGGCCATGCAGAACTCCATGAACAGCAGCGTGGAGACCAACTATCCCATTCTGGACGGCAAGGCGGAGGTGCTCAGCTTCCGTCTGGAGGGCGCCTCCCCCCTGTTCAACGTCCCCCTGATGGAGCTGCCTCTCCGGGACGACCTGCTGGTCTCCGCCATCATCCGGAAGGGCCGGGTATTCAACCCCCGGGGCAGCGACTGCCTCATGCGGGACGACACCATGATCGTGGTCACCAGCCACAAGGGCATCCGGGAGCTGACCGACATTCTCCGCCCCGGGGCGGCGCTCCGGAGCCGTCTGGGGCGGCCGGTGGAGGAGGATAGCAGAAGATGAACCTCGCCATGATCTGCTATATCCTCAGCTGGGCGGTCTGTCTCATCGGGCTGTTCCTGCTCCCCTCCTGTGTGGCAGCCCTGTTCTATCAGGAGACCGCCGGTCTGGTCTATCTGGCGGTGGCGGCGGTGTACATCGCCGCGGGTCTGCTGCTCACCCGCAAAAAGCCCGCCTCCAGCCGGTTTTACGCCAAGGACGGCTATGTGACCGTGGCCCTGACCTGGATGCTGGCCAGCATCCTGGGGGCCGTGCCCTTCACCCTGGCGGGGGACATCCCCAATTTCCTGGACGCCGTGTTTGAGACCGCCTCCGGCTTCACCACCACCGGCTCCACCATTCTGACGGACATCGAGGCCGTGTCCCACGCCAGCCTGTTCTGGCGGGCCTTTACCCAGTGGCTGGGCGGCATGGGCATCCTGGTCTTTCTCATGGCGATTTTGCCCCTCTCCAGCGGACGAAACATCCACCTGATGCGGGCGGAGTCCACCGGGGCCTCGGTGGAGAAGATGGTGCCCAAAATCCGGGAGTCCGCCACACTGCTCTATAAAATTTACGGTGTGCTCACCCTTTCAGAGATGGTGCTTCTGCTGTTCGGGGGGATGTCCTTCTTCGAGGCCATCACCACCAGCTTCACCAGCGGGGGCACCGGCGGCTTCGGCGTGCTCAACACCAGTATGTCGGCGTACAGCCCCTATGTCCAGTACGTGGTCACTGTTTTCCAGCTGCTCTTTGGCGTGAACTTCGGCGTCTACTTCCTGCTCCTGGCCCGGAAGTTTAAGGCCGGTCTGCTCTATGAGGAGCTTCGCTGGTATCTGCTGGTCATCGCCGTGGCCACCGCTCTGGTGATGTGGGACATTCGGAGCCTGTTCCCCACCCTGGAGGAGGTGTTCCGCCACAGCTTCTTCCAGGTGGTCACCATTATGACCACCACCGGCTATATGAGCACGGATTTCAGTCTCTGGCCCTCCCTCTCCCAGTCGGTGCTGGTGCTGCTCATGTTCATCGGCGCCTGCGCCGGCAGCACCGGCGGCGGCATGAAGATCTCCCGCTGGCTGCTCATGGGCAAGTATGTGAGGTGCGAGGCCAAGCGGCTCCGCCATCCCCGGGTGGTGTACAAGATACGGCTCAACGGCTCCGCCGTCAGCGACGACATTCTCCGTCAGGTGCTGTTCTATCTGGTGGCCTATGTGCTCATCTTCGTGGTCTCCCTCATGCTCATCTCTCTGGAGGGCTATGACCTGGTGACCAGCTTCACCAGCGTCGCCACCACCTACAACAATGTGGGTCCCGGGCTGTCCCTGGTAGGCCCCACCTCCAACTTTGCCTTCTACTCCCCCCTGTCCAAGCTGGTGCTTATCTTCGATATGCTGGCCGGACGGCTGGAGGTGCTGCCCCTGGTGGTGCTGCTGTCCGCCATGGGGGAGAAGTGCGGCAGCGTGCTCAAGCGGACAAAGAAGAGCGCCGCGTGAACGGACGGGGCCGAATCCCCTGTTGACAGATCGGATTTCATACACTAGAATAAGAGCGGCGTTGCCGGATGGTGACTTTTCTTCTCTTTTTTGTCGATCCGGCAGACTTTATACGGGTTCCGCCCTCTTTTGGAAGGAAGTAAGCTACATGAAAAAGGTTGCCATTCTTCAATCGAACTATATCCCCTGGAAGGGCTATTTTGACCTGATCAACATGGTGGACGAATTTATCTTATATGACGATATGCAGTACACCCGCCGGGACTGGCGCAACCGGAACAAGATCAAAACCTTCGGCGGCGTCAAATGGCTGACCATCCCTGTGGACGTGAAGGGCAAATTCTATCAGAAGATCAACGAAACCCGGGTGATGGACCACAAGTGGGCGGAGGAACACTGGAAAAGCCTTCACATGAACTACGCCAGGGCCCCCCACTTTAAAGAGCTGGCCCCCATGCTGGAGGATCTGTACGGTCAGGCCGCCGGGATGGACTACCTGAGCGACATCAACCATCTGTTTCTGACCAATATCTGCCGTTATCTGGGCATTGAGACAAAGATCACCTGGTCCTCGGATTACACCCTGGCTGACGGAAAGACAGAGCGCCTGGTGGAGCTGGTCAAATCCGCAGGGGGCGGGTATTATCTCTCCGGCCCCGCCGCCAAAGACTACATCGTGGACGAGTGCTTCGAACAGGCCGGTATCCAACTGGATTACATGAACTATGACGACTACCCGGAATATCCCCAGCTCCACGGCGATTTTGTCCACACGGTCAGCATCCTCGACCTGCTCTTCCAGGAGGGGCCGGACGCGCCCAAATACATGAAGAGCTTCCGCAAGTGAGCGCAGGGAGGTCCCACACCACATGAAAAAGCTGATGATCCTGGGCGCGGGCTATTCCCAGGTCCCTCTCATCCGGGCGGCAAAGCGGCTGGGCCTGTACACCGTCGTGGCCAGCATCCCCGGAAGCTATCCCGGCCTCGGAGAGGCGGACGCGGTCTGTTACGCGGACATCACCGACCCGGAGGCGGTCCTGGCCGCCGCCAGGGCGGAGGGGATCGACGGCATCTGCACCTGCTGTATGGACACCGGACTGCTGGCCCAGGGCTATGTCTGCTCCCAGTTGGGTCTGCCCGGCCCCTTGTGGGACACCGCCCGGCTGTGCACCAACAAGTACCGGATGAAGGAGGCGTTCCTGGCCGCCGGAGTCAACACCGCCCGTTTCCGGAAGATCTCCGGCCGGGACGACCTGGCCCCCGCCATGCAGGACCTCCGGTTCCCCCTCATCATCAAGGCGGTGGACCAGATGGGCAGCCGGGGGATCTTTATCTGTCAGGACGAGGAGGAGGTCCTCCGCTGCTATGACAGGAGCATGGCCGCCTCCCGGAAGAGCTACTGTATTCTGGAGGAGTACCTCCAGGGGACCATGTTCGGCGCAGAGGCGATGGTCCAAAACGGCAAGCCCGTCTATATTCTCCCCTTCGGCAACGAGCACTGCATGAAGAACCCGCCCTTCCCCAAGGGGCACTCTATCCCCTGGGA
>JAJQHP010000028.1 GCA_021199695.1 Clostridiales bacterium | reverse complement strand
GACCGTCCCCCTCATCCTCTGCGCCGAGGAGGACGTAGAGGGTAACCACGGGGCCACCATCGGCCAGCTGGACGAGGACCTTCTGTTCTACCTCATGTCCCGGGGCATGTCCGCCGGTGCGGTGGAGGACATGGTGGCCCGGGCCAGAATAGAGGCTGTCTGCCAGCAGATCGGAGACGAGGCGGCGGAGGGCCGGCTCCACGACTATCTGGAGGAGGTATTCCAATGACAAGTGAGGAGCGGCGCATCCGGGCGGACTTTCCCCTCCTGATGTCGGACAGCACCGCCTACCTGGACAACGCGGCCACCGCCCAGCGGCCCGCCTGCGTCCTGGACGCCCAGCGGGATTTCTACGAGCACAGCAACGCCAACCCCCTCCGGGGGCTGTACGGTCTCAGCGTCGCCGCCACAGACTGCTACGAGCAGGCCCGGGAGACGGTGCGGGACTTCATCCACGCCGCCTCGGAGCGGGAGATCATCTTCACCCGGAACACCTCCGAGAGCCTGAACCTGGTGGCCTACAGCTACGGGCTCAGCCACTTAAAGGCCGGGGACGAGATTCTGGTGAGCATTATGGAGCACCACAGCAATCTCCTCCCCTGGCAGATGGTGGCCCGGCAGACCGGGGCGGAGCTGAAATTCTTAGAGTGCGAGCCGGACGGCAGCCTGCCCCGGGCGCGTCTGGAGGCGGGCTTCTCCCCCAGGACCCGGCTGGTGGCCATCGGCCACGTCTCCAACGTCCTGGGCCGGACCGCCCCGGTGGAGGAGATCGTCCAAATGGCCCACGAACGGGGGGCGGTGGTGGTGCTGGACGCCGCCCAGAGCGCACCCCACATGGCCATCGACGTGCAGGCGTTGGACGTGGACTTTCTGGCCTTCTCGGGGCACAAGCTCATGGGCCCCATGGGCATCGGCGTCCTCTATGGGAAGGAGGCCCTCCTGGAGGAAATGCCCCCCTTCCTCACCGGCGGGGAGATGATCGACAGCGTCACCCGCACCGGGGCCACCTACGCCGAGCTGCCCCACAAGTTTGAGGCGGGGACGGTGAACGCCGCCGGGGCCGTGGGCCTGGCCGCCGCCATCCGGTATATCCAAAGCGTGGGCTTTGAGGCCATGGAGCGCCGGGAGCTGGCGCTGACCCGTCTCGCCATGGAGGGGTTAAAGCAGTATCCCTTTGTCCATGTTCTTGGCTCGGACAGGCCGGAGGAGCACTGCGGCATTATCACCTTTACGGTGGACGGGGTGCATCCCCACGACATCAGCGCCATGCTGGACAGCGACGGCATCGCCGTCCGGGCGGGCCACCACTGCGCCCAGCCCCTGATGCAGTATCTGGGGGTGTGGTCCACCACCCGGGCCAGCCTCTTTTTCTACAACACCGAGGATGAGGTCCGGGCCTTTGTGGAGAGCATGGGCACCGTGAGAAGGAGAATGGGCTATGGAGAATAGAACCTTTTACAACGAGATCCTCACCAGTCATAACCTCCGGCCTCTCCACAAGCATGACGTGCCCGACGCCAATCTGGAGCTGGAGGGGCTCAACCCCAGCTGCGGCGACCACATCGTCCTCAAGCTGAAGGTGGCCGACGGCGTCGTAGAGGACGGCGGCTTTGTGGGCAGCGGCTGCGCCATCTCCCAGGCCTCGGCGGACATGATGCTGGACCTGGTCATCGGCCAGACGGAGGAGGAGGCCCGGCGTCTGGCGGACATCTTCCTGCGGATGATCAAGGGCAAGGTCACGGAGGAGGAGCTGGAGGACCTGGACGAGGCCGCCGCTCTCCGGGACGTGGCCCATATGCCCGCCCGGGTCAAGTGCGCCGTCCTGGGCTGGCACACCATGGACGAGATGCTCAAGGACGCCCTCTCTGGCAACGGAGGGCAGCCGGTGTCCACGGAAACGGAATAAGAGGACAGATGACAAACAGCCCCCGTCCGGCATTGCCGGGCGGGGGCTTGGTCTGTGAAACAGTCAGTTGTGTCAGCGGTTGGTACGACCTTACGGCTCGATCTGATCCACGTCCTTGGGCAGCACCAGGTTCAGAATGACGGCTACCAGGAAGGCGGGGACGATGCCGCTCTCGCCAAACAGGTTGGAGATGAAGCTAGGCATAAACTGGAGGGCGGTGCTGTGGGAGCCGAGACCGTAGCCCAGGCCCAGAGCGATCGCCACGATGGTGGTGTTCCGGCCGGTGAGAGGCTCCTTGGTGATTAGGTTGATGCCGGAGATGACGATGGAGGCGAACATCATGACGGCGGCGCCGCCCAGCACGCTCTGGGGCATGATGGAGACGATGGCGCCCACCTTGGGGAACAGGCCGCAGATCACCAGGAAGATAGCACCGCAGGCCACGGCGAACCGGTTGACCACCTTGGTGATGCCCACCAGACCCACATTCTGAGAGAAGGAGGTGTTGGGCAGCACACCGAACAGAGAGGCGAAGGCAGAGCCGATGCCGTCGCAGAGGACGGAGCCGGCCAGCTCCTTGTCGCTGGGCTCCCGGCCCAGGCCGCCCTCGGTGACGCCGGCGGTGTCGCCCACCGTCTCCACGGCGGTGACGACGAACATGATCAGCATGGGCAGGATGGCGGAGATGTTAAACTGATAGGCCACAGGGATCAGGCTGGGGAGAGAGAACCAGGCCGCGTCCGCCACCTGGCTCCACTGGACCACCCAGGAGTAGGTGTACTCCACACCGTCCACCGTGTAGGTGGTGGGGAGGACGAAGCCCATGACGGTCGCCACGATGTACCCGGCAATGATGCCGATGAGAATCGCCATCTGAGAGACAAGACCCTTGCCAAAGTGCTTCACGCAGATGATGACTACCAGGACGAACAGGCCCAGCACCAGGTTGGTGGTGGAGCCGAAGTCGGGATTGGAGTTGCCGCCGCCAAAGAAGTTGATGCCCACGCTCAGCAGGCTCAGGCCGATGGCCATGACCACCGTTCCGGTGACCACCGGGGGCAGGAACTTGCGCAGAGGCTTGATGCACAGGCCCAGAGCACCCTCCCAGAAGCCGCCGATGAGACAGGCCCCCATGATCGCGCCGTAGGCGTAAATGCCCGCCTCCACGCTGGTGGAGATGGTCCCGGCGGCCACGCCCGCCATCATGCTGGCGGCGATGCTGTTATTCATGCCGATAAAGCCGGAGCTGGTGCCCATGACGATGGGAAGGCGGGAGCCGATCGGCCCGATGGGAAAGAGCTGTACCAGGGTGACCAGACCGGCCACCAGCATGGCGTTCTGGAGCAGGGAGATGCGGAGGGCGGCGTAATCCTGGAGGGTGATGCCGCAGATGGCCATGACGGACAGCAGGGGGGTCAGGTTGCCTACGAACATTGCCAGCACGTGCTGCAGGCCCAGGGGGATGGCCTGTCGCAGAGGCAGACGGCCGTCCAGGTCATAAGGGGTGGAATAGACGGTGGTTTTCTTCTCTTTTGCCATGATCGCTCCTTCTTTCTCGAACAGGTTGCGGGGTACAAAATGGAAGCGTTCCGGTAAGGCGTACAAAAACGAAAAAAAGGGCATGATCGGGAGTGTTTCCTTGTCATGCCTCGCTGCATCGTCTGTGTATTTTACTTACCGCGACCATTATAACAGTCCGGAAAACGAAAGTCAATCCAGGGCGGGGAGAAAAGAAATTGCGGCCAGACAAAACTCTGGCCGCAAAATTTTGGGAAAACCGTCAAAAAGACGAAGCGACATGGTCACAGACAGATGCGCGTGCCCGTCCGGCCCAGGATGCCCTCCCGGGCGCGCTCCAGACTGGTGATCAGGGCGGTGCGGGCGGGGGCGCTTTTGGCGAAGGCCACGGCGGCCTGCACCTTGGGGAGCATGGAGCCGGGGGCGAACTGCCCCTGGGCGATGTATTCCTCCGCCTGCGCCGGGGTCAGCGTGTCCAGCCACACCTCCTCCGGCGTGCCGTAGTGGAGGGCCACCTTCTCCACGGCGGTGAGGATGATGAGCATTTGGGCGTCCAGCTCCTTCGCCAGCAGACAGGAGCAGAAGTCCTTGTCGATAACGGCGGAGGCCCCCTTCAAATGGCCCAGCTCCTGCCGGGTGACGGGGATGCCCCCGCCGCCGCAGGCGATGACCACCTGCCCGGCGTCCACCAGGGTGCGGATAGCATTGATCTCCACGATTTTTCCGGGCAGGGGAGAGGCCACTACCCGCCGCCAGCCCTTGCCGGGGAACTCCTCCATGATGTAGCCGTACTCCCGCCGGGCGAACATGGCCTGTTCCTCCGTCATAAAGTGACCGATGGGCTTGACCGGGTGCTGAAAGGCGGGGTCCTCCGGGTCAACCTCAATTTGCGTGACCATGGTGACCACGTCCTCATGGGGCTGCCCCTTGCCCCGGCGGCGGCACAGCTCCTCCCGGAGGGCGTTTTGCAGGTCGTAGCCGATATAGGCCTGGCTCATGGCCACACAGACGGAGAGGGGCGTGTTGGGCTGACTGGGATGCTCCCGGGAGAGGGCGGCCATGGCGTTGTTGATCATACCCACCTGGGGGCCGTTCCCGTGGGAGATCACCACCTGATATCCCTCGTCCATCAAGTCCACGATGGCCCGGGAGGTGTGCTTCACGGCGGCCATCTGCTCCGGCAGGGTGTTGCCCAGGGCGTTGCCGCCCAGAGCGATGACGATGCGGGGTTTGCGGTTCATAATCCTTTCTCTCCTCTAAAAAACGCAGAGCAGGGAGACGGCAAAGGTCTCCCTGCCCGGCGGTACAGAACGAAAACGGTTATTTCAGCTCGAACTGCCGCTGCTGTCCCCGGTCCGCCAGCTGCTGGAGCACAGCGGCGGGGTCCTGGAACTTGGACAGGAAGATCATGGCGGCGATGACATAGGGCTTATAGCTGGCCTGCTTGTACAGGGGGTCGCGGTACCGGTCGAACACGGAGGCGTCCACCTCGCCCGCCTCACAGGAGACGCCGGTGATGTCGGCGGGGAGACAGTGGAGATAGAGGGCCTTTCCGTCCTTCGTGGTGGACATCAGCTCCTCAGAGCAGGTCCAGTCCTTGTGCTGGGCGTTCTGGGCCAGCAGCTGCTGCTCCAGGGCCTGGATGCCGTCGAAGTCGCCGTTCCCGTACAGCTCCGTCCGCTGTTCCATGGCGGCGTAGGGGGCCCAGCTTTTGGGATAGACGATGTCGGCGTCTTTGAAGGCCTCCGCCATGGAGTGGGTCTTGGTGAAGGAGCCGCCGGAGCGGGCGGCGTTGGCCTTGGCCACCTCCTCCACATCGCCCATGACCTCGTAGCCCTCGGGATGGGCCAGCACCACGTCCATCCCCAGCCGGGTGAACAGGCCGATGACCCCCTGGGGCACGGAGAGAGGCTTGCCATAGGAGGGGGAATAGGCCCAGGTCATGGCCACCTTCTTGCCCTTCAAATTCTCGATGCCGCCGAAGTAGTGGATGATGTGGTCCATATCCGCCATGGTCTGGGTGGGGTGGTCGATGTCGCACTGGAGGTTGACCAGAGTGGGCCGCTGCTCCAGCACACCGGCGTCATGCCCCTCCCGCACGGCGTCGGAGACGGCGTGCATATAGGCGTTGCCCTTGCCGATGTACATATCGTCCCGGATGCCAATGACGTCCGCCATGAAGGAGATCATGTTGGCGGTCTCCCGGACGGTCTCGCCATGGGCGATCTGGCTCTTGCCCTCGTCCAGGTCCTGGACCTCCAGACCCAGCAGATTGCAGGCGGAGGCGAAGGAGAACCGGGTGCGGGTGGAGTTGTCCCGGAACAGGGAGATGCCCAGCCCGGAGTCGAACACCTTGGTGGAGACGTTGCCCTCCCGGAGGGTGCGGAGAAGGTCCGCCACCGTCCAGACGGCCTTCAGCTCGTCGTCGGTTTTCTCCCAGGTGAGGAAGAAATCGTTGTCATACATATCCTTGCAGTCCAGCCCCTTGAGCCGGGTCAGCAGGGCATCGAACTTCTGGGTATCCAGTGCCATGGGAAAGCCTCCTTATTTCTTATACAGGCCGGGCATTGCGGCGTAGACCGCAGCGCACCGGACCAGGTCGGATTTCCAGGTGATCTCGTTGGGGGCGTGGGCCTGGCTCTCCGCCCCGGGGCCAAAGCCCACGCAGGGGATGCCGTACCGTCCCTGGATGGAGACGCCGTTGGTGGAGAAGGTCCACTTGTCGATGAGGGGCCGGTTCCGCTTCTCCATGGCGTCCGCATCTCCCTGGCGCTGCGCACCGAACAGGGCCTTGTGGGCGTCGGCCAGGGCCTGGACGTGAGGCGCGGTCTCCTTATTGATCCAGGTGGGGAAGTAGCACTCGGTTGGGTAGACCAGTCCGGTCCACGCCGGGCGGTCGTAGGTGTACATGGAAACCTTCACGTCCTCGCCGTGCTTCTGCACGCTGGGCAGCTGACGGATTTCCTCCAGGCAGCTCTCCCAGGTCTCCCCGGCGGTCATCCGGCGGTCCAGAGAGACGGCGCAGGAGTCCGCTACGGCACAGCGGGAGGGGGAGGTGTAAAAGATCTGGCTGACAGTAATGGTACCACGGCCCAGGAACCGGGCGTCCTCCCAGGCGGGGTTGAACTCCGGCTCCAGCATTTTGACCAGGCCCTTCACCTCGGCCTCCGGGCCGCAGCCGTTCTCGTTGAGGGCGCGGACATCCTGGAGGATATCGGACATCTTATAGATGGCGTTGTCCCCCCGCTCCGGGGCGGAGCCGTGGCAGGAGATGCCGTGAACATCCACCCGAATCTCCATCCGGCCCCGGTGGCCCCGATAGATGCCGCCGTCGGTGGGCTCAGTGGAGACCACAAACTCCGGGGTGATGCCCAGCTCGTCGTGGATGTACTGCCAGCAAAGGCCGTCGCAGTCCTCCTCCTGGACGGTGGCGGTGACCAGGATGGAGGTATCCTGGGGAATCAGCCCCAGATCCTTCATGATCCTCGCCCCGTACACGGCGGCCACCACGCCGCCCTCCTGGTCGGAGCCGCCCCGGCCATAGATGATGCGGTCCGTCTCGTAGCCCTGATAGGGGTCGTCGGTCCAGTTGACGATGTTGCCGATGCCCACCGTGTCGATGTGACCGTCAAAGGCCATAATGCGGCTGCCTGTGCCCATCCAGCCCAGACAGTTGCCCATGGGGTCGATCTCCACCTTGTCAAAGCCCAGAGCTTCCATCTCCTGAGCGCAGCGGCGAATGACGCCCTCCTCCTCACAGCTCTCGCTGGGAATGGCGATCAGATCCCGGAGAAACCGGTTCATGGCCGGGCCGTAGTCCTGGGCGGCCTGTTTGATCTGTTCAAAATCCATTGCTGAACGACCTCCTGTTCTTCATATCTCTGCACCCCGC
>JAJQHP010000084.1 GCA_021199695.1 Clostridiales bacterium | reverse complement strand
CCCCCTTTTTGCGGGTTTTTCAGGTTTTTTCGGGGTGGGGTTGGAATGAGCTTACTTTTGAATTCCAATTTATGAAAGTCATTTTACTTTATCTTTACAGATTTGTCAACCCCTTTTCCGAATTTTTCACTCTCCCTTTCCTCCGTTCCCGTTTTCCATTCAAAAAGGGGTAACGTCAGCTCCGCGACGAACTGTTCTCCCTCCCGCTCCGCAGAAAAGGTCCCCCCCATCTCCTGTACGATCCGCTCACAGGTCTTTAACCCGATATTCGTGCACTCCACCGGATTGGGGTCCGGCCGGATCTGGTTGGTCAGGGTGACGCGGATGCCGTTTTCTTCCGTCTGCTGCCGGATCACAACAGGTTTGGTGGGGTCGGCATACTTTTCAATGTTGGAGAACAGATTGTCAAACAGCCGCTTTAAAAAGACCGCATCCGCCCGAATGAAATGCTGTCCTTCGATATACCGACATTCGATCTCCCAGCCGTGCTCGGCCAGCAGCATCTCGTGCTCCCCGATCAGCTGGCCCAGCAGGACCCCTGCATCTGTGGCCTCCAGCTTCATCTCATGGCTACCGTGTCCAAAGACCAGGAAATACTGAAACAGCTTGTCCGCCAGCTCCTTGAGCTGATAGGCATTCTTTTTGCAGATGGCCAGGTAGCTTTGATAGTTCTCGTCCTCGCTGTAGCCGCCCTCATCCAGCAGCTCCAGGAAGCCCAACAGGACGGTCAGCGGCGTGCGGATGTCATGGCTCATCCGAGTGATCAGATCGCTGTTGGCGTTCCACGCCTCCTGCTCCGCCCGCATCTCCTGGATGATGGAGGTGCGCATGGTGTCCACGTGCTCCGCCAGAATACCTGTCTCGTCCCGGTTTTTCACCGTGATCGCCCCATCCAGCTTGCCGTGGGCGATCGCCTCCACCTCCTGAGAGAGCCTGATGATATAGCTGATGGTCCTCTGGTGATAGAGCAGCACCACCAGCAGGAAAACCGCCAAAATGATCGCATAGGAGAGGATGGTGACAAACTCATACAGCGGCTCCTCTGAATACTCCGTCACCTGGACCAGATAGGTCCCGTCGGCAAACGCTATCATCCGCTGACCATAGCCGTAGCCGTACACTTCCTCCGTCATCTCGGCCAGAGCCGCCTCCACATCCTCGTCATAGGTGGTGATGGTATCGGCATAAAAGCTCTCATCCGTGGCCTCCCCTTCGATGGAATAGTAGCCTTCCTCGTCCCACCACCCGGAGTCCACAACGGCTCGCATCTCCACGCCGTCCTCCAAAAGCGTCACCTCATACACCATCAGGTAAATCCGGTTCTGCTGCTTGGCCCAGACAGTGATGTCCCGGGCCTGGGCAGCTTTCAGTTCCCGCTCCTGGACGAAGGAATCAAACTCATCCAGAATATTCCGGCAGCGCTCCTCCATCGCCTCCTCGCTGAGATAGACGTGCTCGATCAGAGCGTCCCCCACCACCATAGTCAGGCTGCCCATCCCCATGCCCAGGGCTAAGCCCAGCAGCAACACCAACAGGAATTTCGTCTGTAATGAGAGGTAGTGCCGTTTTCCCGGCTTTCCATTTCCTTTTGTCCGTTCAGTCAACCTGGTATCCCCTTCCATAGATCGTCCGAATCAGAGTGGGATTGACGGGGTCATCCTCCAGCTTTTTCCGCAGCCGCTGGATATAGACCATCACATTGTTGTCCGAGGAAGGCATATATTTGCTCTGCCACACCGCCTCGTAAATGCTCTTGATGTCCAGGATCTCCCCCCGGTTCTGAAAGCAGGTCCAGCTCCTTGTCCGTCAGCTTGATCTCCCGGCCGTGTTTTTTCACACGCCGGGCCTTGGCGTCCACCGTCAGAGCGTCTGCCGCGCTGTTCCAATGGACCGGTTTCTCTCCGTTTGCCCCCTCTCCGACGCCGCCATAGACCCGGTAACGGCGGATGAGGGACGTCACCTTCATCAGCAGCTCTCCCTGGGAGAAGGGCTTGGCCAGATAGTCGTCTCCGCCCATGCCATAGGCCGCCCCCTTGTCCCGCTCGGTGTTCCGGGCGGTGAGGAACAGAATGGGCGCCCTTGTCCGCTCCCGTATCTGTCGGCAGGCCTCCAAGCCTGACAGCTCCGGCATCATAATGTCCAGCAAAATCAGGTCCAGCTCCGGATGACCCTCCGCCATGCGGACGGCGTCCCGGCCGTTGGCCGCCTCGATCACCCGGTACCCTTTGTTGCGCAGCAGGATGTGGAGGAGCTGCCGGATCTCCGGCTCATCGTCCGCCACCAGAATGACGCCGCTGCTGGCTCCCTGTCCCATATCCATGAGCGACCGCCCCTTTCCGAAACGACGGCGCAGCTCTGCGTATGCGCCGCCCTTTTCCATGATCTGTATTCTGACATATTATATCAAACTTTCTCCTGTAGAGTCAGAGCATTTCGAATAAATTAAGAACTAATCAGATTTCGACAAAAGCCCCGCAGCAGGAGCCGTCTCCGGCTCCCGCTGCGGGGCGGTCATTTCGAGCGCTCAGGTCTCAGTCCTCGGTGTCCAGCTCCCGGAAGTCCACCGCATAGGCGGCCTCCAGAATGCCCTCCACGTCGGAATAGGTGATGTGGTTATCCCAGTCCACGAACTCGAACGCGGTGTAGGAGACCAAAAACCCGTGGTCATAGGTCACATGGCCGTAGGCATGGTAGGCGTCGCCGCTGGTGGCAGTGCCGTCATATTCGTAGACAAAGAAGGTCTCGCCGCCATACTCCTCATCCTCCAGCCGCTGGAAGTTCTCACATTCCTCGGCATAGGACTCCTCCAGCAAGTCGAAATACTCCTCCTGGGTGTAGTCCTCCCCGATGTAGTCGTAGACGCAGTTGAGCCGCAGCTCTGCCCAATCGCCGCTGCTGTAGTCAAAGTCGGATGGATAGACAGGGAAGATGTAATAAAAGTCATAGTCGGAGCTGCTGGTCATGTCGGTGCCGTCGTCGATGTGCATCTCGTCGCAGACATACTGGTACACGGCGTACTCCTCCCCCAGGAGAGCCCGCTCCCAATAGCCGTTGGCGCCGGTGTAGACCTCCTCCTCTGACGAGCTGCACGCAGAGAGCAGGAAGCAGAGGGCGCAGAGGGCGGCAAGGATTCTGGTTCTGGTCTGTCTTTTCATGTTCATGGTTCCTTTCCCGGAGCAAGTGATATGGTATCCTCTTACATCATACTCATTCTTCCGGGAAATGCAAGCGTTTTATGAAAAGGCGGTCTTTTTCCTCCCTTGACAACAGGGAAAAACAGACTATAATGGAGAAAATTGTCCTGATTTAAACTATTTTTATCCGTTCCGAAGGAGTCTGCCATGCTGTACGCCTTTCTCGCCCTCTCCCCCATCCTCCTGGCCCTGGCCGCCATGGTCGTCCGGCGCATCCATCTCTCCGCATCCAGAGCGCTGCTGCTCTCCCTCCTGCTGACGGTGGCGCTGGCCCTGGCCGTCTGGCAGATGGAGCCCGCCGCTTTGGCCGCATTCGGGATACAGGGCGTGTGCAAGGCGCTGGAGGTCTTTCTCATCATCTTCGGCGCCATTCTCTTTCTGAATATGCTCCGGCGGTGCGGCTATATGGAGGCCATTCAGCGGAGCTTTTCCCGGGTCAGCCCGGACCGGCGGGTACAGGCCATCCTGATTGCCTGGCTGTTCGGGGCCTTCGTCGAGGGGACGGCGGGCTACGGCACCCCGGCGGCTCTGGCGGCCCCTCTGCTGGTGGCCCTTGGCTTTCCCCCGGTGGCGGCCTGCATCGTCTGTCTGATCGCCAACTCCACCCCCGTCCCCTTTGCCGCCGCTGGAGCGCCCATCACCGCCATGGTCACCTCCATTGCGGATGAGATCGCCTCCAATCCCCAGTACGTGGCCCAATATGGGCTGAGCTATGAGGAATTTCTCTCCGCGGCCACCCGGCTGACCACCCTGTTTCTCGGCGTGGGCGGTATTCTGGTCCCCCTGATGCTCATCGGCGTGTTCCTGTTCCTCTACGGGGAAAAGGGGCGGCGCTTCCGGGATTTTGTGGAGATCTTCCCCTTCGGCCTGTTTGCCGGGGCCGCCTTCTGCGTGCCCTACTACCTCATCTCCGTGGTGGGCGGCCACGAATTCCCCTCCATCCTGGGGGCGGTCATCGGTCTGGCCCTCTCTGTGTTCGCCGCCGCCCACGGCTTTCTCGTCCCCCGGCACGTCTGGCGGTTTCCCGACGACCCGGCGGAGGACCCGGTGCGCAACATCGACCTGGCTCGGGCCATGCCCGCCTGGAAAGGATGGCTCCCCTACGTCTGCGTGGGCCTGTTCCTGTTTGTCAGCCGGGTGGACGCCTTCGGACTGAAAAGCCTGCTCCAGTCGGTGACTGTGGGGTGGTCCGGTCTGTTCGGGGTGGACGCCTGCTCCTACTCCTTCCAGCCCTTTTGGAACCCCGGTCTGCTGCCCTTTGGCCTGTTCGCCGTGGTTCTGGGACTGGTCAGCGGCATCGGCGTGAAGGATGTGGGGCGGGTATGTCTCGGCTCCTTCTTCCAGCTGCTCAAGGTGTTTTCCGCCCTGGTCTTCGGGGTGGCCATGGTCCAGATCATGCTCAACTCCGGGGTCAACGCCAGCGGCATGGACTCCATGCTCATGGTGGCCGCCCAGGCCCTGGCCGACCTCACCGGCGCCGCCTTCCCGATTATCTCCCCCCTCATCGGGGTGCTGGGGGCCTTTATCTCCGGCTCCTGCACCGTCTCCTGCGTCATGTTTACCTCCCTCCAGTTCAACACCGCCCTGCTCATCGGGGTGGACCCGCTCTACACCTGCGCCCTCCAGTGCGCCGGAGGGGCACTGGGCAACATGATCTGCATCAACAACGTGGTCTCGGTCTCCGCCACCACCGGGGCCGCCGGGGAGGAGGGGCGCATCATCACCGTCAATCTGGTCCCCGTGGCGATTTATATCGTCCTCGTACTGGCGGTCGCCCTTTGGGTCATGTAAATACGGAAAAGCTGCGCCGGGGTCGACCCCGGCGCAGCTTTTGTCTTGCCTTTTTCTATGCGTTCTCTCACCCCAGGAACGCCGCCACCACCGCTTGCAGCTCCTCCGGCAGCTCCTCCAGGGCGGTGACCTTCGCTCCGTTCACCCGGGCGGTGAAGCCCTCCCCGGTCAGGTAGAACCCGTTGTTCCCGCTGTGCTCCATGGCCGCCTCATCGTCAAAGAGGGTGAACTTATCCCGATAGGGCAGGTATCCAAAGGGACACAGGCAGGCGCAGTTGCCGCACTCGTTGCAGAGGGCCTCGATGTGCACTGCCTTTTTCAGCTCCGGCAGGGCCAGGTTGGCCCGGTTGGGGCACACGTCCACACAGTTCCGGCACTTGTAGCAGGCCAGGCTGTCCAGGGAACGCTTCACCGTCCTGCGCTCAGGCTTTTTCTGATAATAGGGGTCGGCGCTCACCGATTTTACCAGCTCGTCCAGGGCCGCCACGTCCACCCGGGCGGGGACCGTCTCCGGGGCCTGGGCGCACAGCCGGGAGAGATTTTTGTACCCCCCCTGCTGGAGCAGCAGGGTCGCCACCGTCACCGGGGCGATACCGGCGGCCAGCACCTGGGCCACATTATGGGTGTCGATGCCCCCGGAGAAGGAGACGGGCAGCGTCCCGCCGAAGGCCTGGCTCAAAAGCTGGGCAGTTCGGATGGAGAGCAGGAACAGGGGCTTGCCGGAGAGGTACATGGTCTCCCCGGGCAGCTCGCCGTTGCGGATGGCTACCGGGAAGGTGTTGGTCAGCTTCACCCCCAGGGTCAGTCCCAGGGAGTCCGCCAGGGCCTTCAGATCGGTAAGCAGCTCCACGGCGTAGTCCGGCTGGAGGTCGCGGTCAAAGCCCTCCCGGTCGAAGGACAGGTAGCCGTAGCCGTTCTCGTCCAGCACCTGCCGGGCGGTGTCGTAGCCCACCAGGGTGGGGTTGCACTTGACAAAGGTGTTCAGCCCCTTCTCCTCCAGCAGATAGGCGATCATCCGCCGAATCTCCCCCACCGGACAGCCGTGGAGGGTGGAGAGAGTGACGGTGTTACAGATTTTGGCGGGAATGGAGTTGACATAATTCTCATCTACCACCCGGAACAGCTCCGGATGCGCCCTGACCTGAGACAGGTACAGGCTCCACACCGGGGAGCGGGAGGCGTCCTTCATGGTCTCGATAAACCGGTCCACCTTTTCCGACTGCAGCCCCGCCAGGTCGTAGCCCACGGACATATGGAACTGGAAGCCCTCCGGGTCCCCCAGGTCAAACTCTCTGGCCAGCAGGTGAATGACGATCCACGCCTTGATGTACTCCTCCGCCGCCTGGCCGATGGTCAGCTCGGTGGACCACTCCACGTTGTACGCCTCCCCGGAGACGTAGATACAGGGCTTGTCCACCGGCAGGTCCTCGCCGTCGATGATCTGGACGGTTTTCAGCTCAAAAATGCGTCCTCCCGCCCCGTAGGCGGCGATCAGGTTGTTGGCCAGCTGGGTATGGGGGCCTGCGGCGGGGCCGATGGGGGTCTCCACCTGTCCGCCGCAGAAGTCCACCGGGCAGGCCCTGGGCCGGACTGCCGGGACGCCGAACAGGGTGTTGCGCTCCCGCAGCTCGTTCACAGCGGTACAGAGCAGGGTCTCAAAGGACAGTGAATTCATACGGTCGCTCATTTTTCTCGCTCCTTCCCGTCGGGGGCGGCGCACTCGGCAGCGGTCCCCCGCAAAATGTCGATGCCGTGGCCCAGGCTGGGGAGGAGAAATTCCAGGCTCTCCCGCACCGCCTTGGGACTGCCGGGCAGATTGACGATCAGCGTTCTGCCCCGGATGACGCTGGCCCCCCGGCCCAGCATGGCCCTGGGGGTGATTTGCAGGGAGTACCAGCGGATGGCCTCGGCGATGCCCGGGGCGTTCCGCTCCGCCACCGCCAGGGTGGCCTCCGGGGTGCGGTCCCTCTCCGAAAAGCCGGTGCCCCCGGTGGTCAGCACCAGAGCCACCTGCCGCCCGTCCGCCAACCGGCACAGCTCCCGCTCCAGCCGTTTCTGCTCGTCCGGGAGGAGCAGCGTCTCCACCACCCGGTAGCCCGCCGCCTCCGCCATCCGGACGGCCAGAGGGCCGCTCTTGTCCTCCCGCTGACCGCAGGCCCCCTTGTCGCTGAGGGTGATCACCGCTGCCGTGGGCCGCCTGTCCGGGTTGTCCGTCAGGGAGATCTCGTCCCCCACACGGATGACGCCGCCCCGGAGCACCTGGGCAAAGATGCCGTTGGTGGGCATAATACATTTGCCCACCCGCTGAAAAATCTCACAGTGGCTGTGGCACTCCT
>JAJQHP010000238.1 GCA_021199695.1 Clostridiales bacterium | reverse complement strand
GTCCCGCTCTGGGTCTATCATATCCCACAGCTTCGCCTTGAGCAAGCGGTACTGAGCAGCATCCAGAGAGCACTCAAACACGGAGTTTTGTACCCGTTGGCCGTAGTTCACGCACTGCTTGGCCAGCTTGCGCAGGCGGCGCTGTCCGGCGGCGTCTGCGGTGTTGACATCGTAGGTAATGACGACAAGCATACCGGCCTCACTTCCACAGAAACGGCGGATAGCCGTCCAGATCGCCCCGGAGGTACCGGGTCAGCAGCAACGCCTGCACATAGGGGACCAGACCCCAGGGCAGCTTTTCCTTCAAAAACGGGTGGGTGATGACGACCTGCTTTCGCTCCTGCCAGGCCCGCTGGACCTTTTTGCGGCCCTCGGCAGTCAGGAAAACGGCGCCGTTCTCCTGCTCCTCAAAGTCCTTGCCGGAGATCTCCTGGTTGTTGATGAGGGTCAGGGCGAAGCGGTCCGCCATGCAGGGCCGCAGCTCCTCCAGCAGATCCTGGGCCAGAGAGGTCCGCCCCGGGCGGTCCCGGTGGAGAAAGCCCACATAAGCGTCCAGCCCCACCATCTCCAGAGCCGAGGCGCACTCGTTGCCCAGCATGGTGTAGACAAAGGACAGCAGGGCGTTGACCCTGTCCAGGGGCGGACGGCGGTTCCTCCCGTGGAAGAAGAACACGTCCTTGCTGCGCAAAATCATGTCGTCGAGCAGGCCAAAATAGGCGTTGGCCCCGGCGCCCTCCAACCCCCGCAGGGCGTCCAGCGAGGTTTCCTCCAGCACCTGGGGCAGCAGTCCCCGGAGCTGGTCGGAAACCGTCTGGAAGCGCTGCACGTCGATGCGGGGGCCGTGATCCCGGCGGGCACGGTCCAGCACCTGCCGGGCGTTGCTCAGCTTGCCGAAGATCATGTTCCGGGCGATGCGGCAGCTCTGCAGCGGGTCGTCCGCCGCCCGGTACTGGGTGCGGCGGAGCAGCACATTGCCCTGGCTCATACCGCAGGTGCGGGCCAGAAACCGCCCTCTGGGGGTCAGAAAGACCAGATTCACGTCCTCCCGGGCGCATTTGCCCATCAGGGCGGGGGAGGCACCGGGATAGGTGAACAGGAAAATACCCTCTAAAATGTGGAGCGGAAACCGGCCCAGGATCTCATCCTCCCGGCGGATCACCACATTTTCCCCGTCCAGGGTGGCAAAGGCGTCCTCTACGGTGACGAAAAGGGTGTTCAGCAGATGTCTCACTACTCGTTCAGCTCCCCTCTCAGATAGTCCGACACGCTGGGCGCTTTGGCCAGCCGGGGCAGGCACAAATCCTTCAGCGAGCAGGCATTGCATCCCTTGGAGGGCTTGCTCTTAGGGGTGTACCCCCGCTGAAACAGCTGATGCATCTCCTGGGCGGCGTCTTCCACCAGCGTCCGCAGCGACCGGGTGAAGGTCACCTCCTGCCGCCGCCGGGGCTGGCCGTAGAACAGCGCCCCCTCCGGAACCGTGCAGCACAGCATCTCCTCCAGGCACATGGCCTGGGCGCAGAGCTGAGCCTCGTCGCAGGCGGTGGGCTTGGCTCGGCCCCGCTTGTACTCCACGGGGTAAGGCAGCCACAGGCCCTTTTCTCCTGCCAACGGCACTCCCTCCGCGGAACGCCGGAACTCCACTACGTCGCACTCCCCGGAGAGACCCAGCCGGGCGGAGTGTACCCGCATGGCCCGGACGGTCAGCAGGTTGCCCCGGAGGGTCCGCTGCTCCGCGTCGTGGGCGTTTTTGTGGAGCAGCTCCCCCTCGGCAGTGCGCAGATTTTCCGCCCACTGCTGCTCCAGGTGGATGAGGGCCCACTGGCGGCGGCAGAAGATGAAGTGCTGGATGCCGGAGAGTTGCAGGTATTCGTCCTCGTCAAATGCCATCAATCACTTCCGGCTCCAGACCGGGCAGCGGCTCCAGGGTGATCTCATAGTCCTCCACCGAGGCGGGCAGGGCGGAGGGGTTCTTTTGTGTCACTTTAACAGAGCGATGCACCCGGGCAGAGGAATACTGGCCGTCTTTGCAGTTGTGCTCCCACCAGTAGAGCCGTACCACCTCCATGGAGCCGTCCGGACGGGCGGAGGAGGCGTCGTTGACGAAGAGCGTCCGCAGACACTCCTTCACCGTCTCTGCATCCGCTTGGGTGAAGCCGGTCTTTTCCGCCAGCTGCACATTGATGGAGCCTTTAACCTTGTACAGCCCGAAGCGGACGAAGTGCTTCATACCCATGCGGTCAGAGGAGAGCTTTTCGCTCTTGTCACCGTTGACGCTTTTGGTGATCTGCATATCCGCCACCTGGATGGGGGAGACGCTGACCGCCTGGTGGATGGAGACAGGGCCGCGGACCCCCACGGAAACGCCCTTGGTTTCCTTTCCCTTGGAATCCTTGCCCTTGCTGTCCTTGAAAGCGAACACCTGCCCGAAGGAACGCACGTCCAACCAGGCTTCGCAGGCCTTCTTCGCGGAGGCCTCACGATCGGTCATCTTGCCCAGCAGCTTGTTTGCCCGCTCACTGAGGCTGGCGCAGCCGTCGTCGCAGCGCTCCTCCGACTGGACAAAGATGGGGTTGCCCATGTCCTGCATCCGGTTGCGGATCTTTCGCTTGATGCACACGTCGGACATTTCCCCGTAGCCATTGTAGTCGGTGCGGGGACTGTTGCCGTTCAGGGGATCCCCGTTAGCGTTAGCCATGGTCACGGAAATCAGGGCCACGAAGTCAATTTTATGCTGTAATACGCTCATCTTCTGTTACCTCCTTAAAATCCTTCTGTTGTCGTTTCGGTTGCGGCTTCCTGTGGGCCGTCTTTTGGCGTTCGATATGCTCGCTGGTTCCGATACCCCAATATATAGGTATCCTCCAGCTTCCGATTCAGGGTTTCATCGTCCAGAGAAAGTTTATCCATAATCTCATCTGCCTGGTTTCGGTAATACGCACGCAGACGCGGTGGCAGCTTCTGGTAATAGGGAATCAGCCGTTCCTCCAAAATGCGCCAGACGTATAACGGGCGCTGCGCAAAAACCGACTGCAGCCGGATGGCGTTGGGCTCCCGGGTCTCCTTGTCATCGTAGGTGCTCCGCTCCACCGCCTCTGCAATGGCCAGCAGCCGGCCAAAGAGATAGCTCCGGTCTGTGTTATTTTTGTCCAATGACATCCCGTATTCCTCCTTTGTGGTGTCATAATGGTATTTTCGGATGGCGGCGCAGGTGAGAAACAACAGCCGTTGACGCTCCTCCCGGGGCAGCAGCTGCAAATTGGATGCCCGCTGCACCAGCAGGCGCTCTACATCCACCGGGAAGATGGCCCGGTCTATCCGGCAGGCCACCAGCCGCTGCATCTGCTGCTTTAAAATTCTGTCGTCTACGGCCCATTTGTCTTCCCGGTAATTGCCAAATGCACAGGTCGCCAGCCAGTACAGGCCGGGGGACTGAACGCCGAACCCGCCGTTCACCCAGCAGCAGCTGGCGTCCCAGTCGTACAGTCGTTGCAGGAAATCAGAGCCCTTGAGCTCGTTATAATAGGTCAGGGCCAGCCGCCCGGTGGTGGCCGCATCAAAGGCGGCGATGACCACGTCCGCATTGTCCGGCAGATCCGCCCTCCAGCCGGAGAGGGTCTCCCGCAGCTGCTTTTGGTATTCGGTGGGATTTTTGGCGCTGGGCTGATTACGATGTCCCCGCCGGGTCATTGCGTTAGTAGGGGATGGGACCTCCTTCCCCTGGGGATTCCAGCAGAGGAAGGTTCTTCCTCCCATGGTGACGCTCTGGTTATCCGCCAGCCAGCGCAGGGCGTTATGTGCCTTTTGGGAGGCGGTATACCCCACCGAGGCAGCCTGCCAGCTCTCATCAAAGCGGCCACGATAGGTAAAACCTTTATCATCATTGGCGGAGATCAGCTTGGCGTTACCGTTGGCGGGAATGATGCCCTTGATGTGCTGCCTGGCCAGCACATCCCAGTCTCCGGAGACCATGCAGAGGTTTTTCGGCCAGCCCTCTTTGCGACTGGCGTAGTATCGACGAAACGATTCCGTCAGCCCCCGGTTCGTCCAGCATGGCCCGCTGTCGGCGGCGTCCAACCCCAGCACCACCCAGCGCACCAGCGCATCATCTTTTTTGGGCTGCCCTTTTTCATTTAAAGTAATCACATCAGTCCATACAAGATCATCTAAAATTGTCTCCCCCTGGATGTAAGTCAAAATCGGCGGCAGTTGGGGATGACTGTAAGGTGACGCAGCCCAATCTGCCAGCTGTTCCACATACAGGGCGTGCTTCTTTTCCTCATAGGGGGCCAAATAAACCAGCTGGTCACACAGAGGGCGGGCGCAGGCCGCTCTGGTGCGCCCGGCGGAGTCCTCCGTGACCGGAATGACGATTTTGGGCTCCGTTTTCTCCACCGCCCTGGCGGACAGAAAGCCGCCGTCCTGATCCAGCGTGATCTCAATGTCCGCCCGGGTGGAATTGTAGCCAGGAGGAGCTAAAGTGGCTTTGTCCTGAATCTCTACACCGGCCAAATGCTGGAAGGTGTCATAGGTTTCACAGGCTTTTTGCAGCAGGCCCATTTATTGCACCTCCCCAAATTCTGCCAGACCGGAGAAGTTGCCCTGCTCTACACCGAAGGGCTTGATCTCCATGGAGCGCAGCGGCTTGGTCAGGGGACAGTCCTCCGGCCGCACGAAGGAGATGACCCCGTTCTTCATGGTGGGATACCAGAACCGGGCGGTCATTCGGTGGGCCGTCTCAGGAGAGTAGGCCTCGTCAGCGTAGGTGATGCCGTGATACATCAGGCCGAAGCTCAGCTCCGGAATGGTATCGTAAGCGCCGGGCCCCTCCCCGAACACGCAGGGCTCCACATAGCCCTGGCACTCCCGGGCGCCCAGAAAAATATCCCTCCGGCCACCCTTTTGAATCATCCGCCTGGCAATGTTGTGATGCTTCTCCTCATTGCGGTCTCTGGCAAGCTCTGGGCGGTTCTCGTTCCACTCAAAATGGGCGCGCACCTGATAGCGGCAGTTTTTCAGATAGGTGTAGTAGGACAGGTCGTTGCCGCTTTCCCTATATTTGATGGGGCGGACGCCCTTGACCTCCGTTTGGATGGGGTTCATTACCCGGACTTCGGTGATAAGCCACGTGAAGGTTGGTTTCCAATAGGTTGAGGAAAGAATCCCCTTCAGCGCTTCATAGGTGGGCACCTGATAGGTACATTTCTCCCCACCCACCCGCATGAGCGGGTCGGAGAAGAGAGCGTAGTCGCCAGAGACTTCAAACTCTACGACATTTGGATACTTCATTGCATGGATGCACCTCCAATTACATCAACGTAATATTCGTTTGATGGATTATGTAAAAATAATACAGCGGAGAAGAAGAAATGTCAAGGCTCAGTTTTATTTTTTTCCAGGCTTTCATTTGACGGGAACTATGCTATACGCATTCTCCGGCAGTCCCCACTTTCTTTTTCTTTGCTTTACTTGCGCTTCCTGAGCATAGGCGTTATAATTAACACGTCAGCGCAAGCTGTGGATTGAAAAGTTTGTTGGATCATGTACGTCTCCAGCTGCCCGGTGAAGTTTTGCTTCGCCGGGCCTTTTCTTTCTCTGCTCCGATTATAACAAAAACACTGTCCAATAAAATGGACTAAGACTGTAAAATCAGAGCTTCTTTGCGCTCCCTGCTGCCTTAGTCAACGCCCAAATAGGGCATCGAGCCTGCCTGCTCCCCAAGCGTAAAACCGGTTTGCGCATCATAATGTCCGACCAATGCGGTTGCGCCGCTGCAAAGTGGCAGCAATGCGCCTTCCCGCTCCAGCACATCAATCTGATACCGATAGAGGGAGACGGAGTATGGCTTTGCCTGTTGCAGCAGCTGCTTTGCATAGGCCAAATCGTGCCCCGCCCGACTGCTATTCAGCTTGTCGATCAGTTCCTTTCCCTCGCCGTAGGGTACGATGACGTCAATAGAGTCTTCGTCAAACACCTCGAACAGCGACCCAGCCAGCCGGAACGCCTGCTGAAAATAATAAGGTGGCCTTTCATCCGGCAAGAGCGATTCGTTTTGAGACAGCAGAGAGAAAAGCGTGAAGGTCTGATCCTTGACGGCGACTGGGCCGTCCTGGGCACCTACCGGCATCCGGGCGTAAAGCTGTTGATAATAATATTGTATGGATGCGTCAGAAGCCAGGTCGTTTCCAAAACGCTCCGGCTTCCGGCGAAAGGCGTGAAACAGATCCAATGTGGCGTCTTTTCCCCGCTGAATATCGGGCAGATTCCCCAGCTTTTCGCCTTTACACTGAACCACGACCACCGGTGCAACTGCACCAGGCCCGGCCTCACCGTTCCGGTTGCAGCGACCCGCCGTCTGGACGGCGCTGTCCATACCGGCGGCAAGCCGCAGACACCGCGCAAAAGAGATGTCCACCCCCGCCTCTACCACCTGAGTGGCGACGCACAGGGTTTTGCCAGCCTCCCTGTGCTCCAGGGAGACGTTAAGGGCCTGGAGCACATCCTGCCGATGAGCGGGACACATGGCAGCGGACAGGTGAAAACAGTCTCCGTCTACGTCCTTCAAGCTGTGAAACAGGGATTGAGCCTCGTCCTTCTTGTTGCACACCACCAGCAGGCTGTCCGCCTCCTCCAGCAGCTCCCGGGATAGGTCGGCGATTTCGTCCAAAGAGGCGCTGCCGCCGTCCCGCAGCTCTGTCCGGCGAAAAACGGCCCACAGCGCCGGGTCATAGGGCAGCAGCTCCCGGACGGGGCTGTGGAGCGGGTGGGCGGTCTGCTCCATAGTCGGCTGAGTGGCGGAGCAAAGCACCACGGTGGCCTGACAAAACTCAGCCAGAAAGTTCACCGCCAGGGTAAACAGAGACAGCAGCTTCACCGGCACAGTCTGTACCTCATCAATGACGATGATGCTGCCGCACAGAGCCTGGAATCGACGCACTGCGCCCATTTTCCCGGAAAAGAGGGTGTTCAGCAGCTGAACCAGGGTGGTAATGATGATGGGAGCGTCCCAGTTTTCCATCAGCAGCTCTCGCTCGTCCAGCCGGTCTGGAATACTCTCCTCCCGCACCAGATTGGAGTGGTGCTCCAAAATCAGACTGTCATCCTGGACATAGTCCCGGATCACCTTGGCATTCTGGTCTAAAATCGTCAGCAGAGGCGAGACAAAAATGATACGGCGTTTCCCGGCGGCCTCTGCATGAGCTAACGCGTAGCGCAGGGAAGCGAGGGTCTTGCCGCCGCCAGTGGGGGCATTCAGGCGAAGAACGCCGCTGGGCAGGGTAGCGCCAGCCTTGCAGCGGGCTGAAATCTCCCGCCTGGCCTGGTCGATTTCTGAGTCATGGGGGAGTCCGTCCAGCTTTTGCTCCACTCTGGCCAGACAATCGGCCCAAAGGATGCGCAGTTCCTCGTCCGTCCGGTGAGGGGCAAAGTGAACCC
>JAJQHP010000093.1 GCA_021199695.1 Clostridiales bacterium | reverse complement strand
GCTGCGCCGGTGTCACCCCGGAGAGCCACCGGACGGCCCTCCAGGCCATGGAGGCCTGCCAGATCACCATCGAGAACGACGGGTAATGAAGCGATCTCCCTTGTCTGCCCTCTCTGCTCTCTGGAACCGGGTGCTGAACCTGGTCTATCCGCCCAGATGCGTGTTTTGTCAGGACTTTCTGCCCGGAGAGCGGGCGGAGACGGGCGTCTGCGCCGCCTGTGAACAGACGCTGCCCCGGACAGATGAGGCCACGGTCCTGCGCCCGGGGGACTATTTCACCTTTTGCCTCTCGCCCTTGCTCTATCAGGGAACCGTCCGGGACTCGATTCGTCGGTACAAGTTCTCCGGGCGCTCCTGCTATCATGGAGTGTACGGCGGCTTTCTCCGGGACTGCCTGGAGCGGTATCTCCCCGCGCCGCCGGACGTGGTGACCTGGGCGCCGTTGAGTGCCAGAAGAAGACACCGCCGGGGCTATGACCAGGCGAAGCTGCTGGCGGAGGAGGCGGGCCAATTATACGGCCTGCGCCCCGTCCCGCTGCTGAAAAAGGTCAAACATACCCCGGCACAGTCCTCCCTGGGCCGGACGGCCAGGGAGGAAAACGTCCGGGGCGTCTACCGCATCCGGCCGGAGGCATCGGTATCCGGAAAGCGGGTTTTGCTGGTGGACGATATCATCACCACCGGTTCCACTCTGTCCGAGTGCAGCCGGGTACTGCTGAAAGCCGGTGCGGCGGAAGTGGTCTGCCTGACCCTGGCCAGGACGATGGGAGAGTGGAAGGAAAAGTAAATCGGCACGGCGGGCGCACTGGTGCGGAAAGCCATCTGTTGCCACATCCAGAAAGCTGCCGGACATTCTGATACGATCAGGGGAAGGGCGCCGAAGCACCCTTCCCCTTTTGCTGTGACTCTCCCTGGGCAGCGGTTTGGAAAAACAGGGGGATACGGGCCGAATTTGCGGTTTTTTTACAGTTGTCCGGTTTCGGACTTTACATCCGGGTGATATTCTGTCATTAGTACGCCGAATCCCCGGGCACACGGAAAAAGGAGTGACGAAATGCCGACCACCTATGCACACTTCCATTTTGGCCGCAGGGCGGAACCGCTCCTGCCGGAGACAGCGGCAAAGGCCGTCCGGGAGAACCGGCAGCTCTATGACATCGGCCTGCACGGGCCGGACATTTTGTTCTACTATCAGCCGCTGAAGAGCAACCCGGTGGGACGGCTGGGAGGCGAGATGCACGACCGACCGGCCAGTGACTTTTTCCGGCCTGCCCGGGCTGTCTATGCCTCGGCGGAGAACCGGGAGGGCGCTCTGGCCTACCTGATGGGTTTTCTGTGTCATTACGCTCTGGACAGCGCCTGTCACGGATATATTGAAAAGAAGCTCACGGTGTCCTCGCTGACCCACGGGGAGATCGAGAGCGAATTTGACCGTTATCTGCTGGAAAAGGACGGGAAGGACGTGTTTCGCACCGACCTGACGGCCCATATCGTCCCGTCCCGGGAAAATGCGGCCGTCATCGCCCCCTTCTTTGCGGATGCCACCGCCGGGCAGATCGGGCGGACGCTGCACCTCATGAAGCTCTGCTGCGACCTGCTCAGCGGGCGGGGATGGCGGCGGGCAGCGGTCAACGCCGGGCTGAGGCTCATTGGGCAATACGAGAAGCTCCACAAGATGGTCATGGCGGAGCGGCCTCTGCCGGGGAGCGAGGACAGCGACCTCCGGCTGGACAAGCTGCTGGACCGGGGACTGGAGCGGTTTGGACGGCTGGCGGGTCCCTATCTCGCCTTTTTACAGGGCGGCCCCTTCCCGGACGGGCTGGAGCAGACCTTCGGCCCCTCCGACGGCTGGCAGGAGATCCCCGTATTGTCTGTAGAGGAGGAGCGGCATTATGAAGTTTAAGACAACGGCAGTGGAGCGCAGATGGATCGGATACGATGTAGGCAATTCCGCCTTTACCATGCTGGCGGCCACCCTCCTGCCCATCTTTTTTCACACCCTGGCCGGAGACGCCGGCGTCTCTGAGACGGACTATCTGGCCTGCTGGGCGTATGCGGCCAGCGCAGTCACCATTCTCGTGGCCATTCTCGGCCCCACCCTGGGCTCTCTGTCCGATTTGAGCGGGGTGAAGGTCAGGCTGTTTGCCGGGTGTGTACTGGTAGGGGTTGTGACCTGCGTACTGCTGGGGTTTGCGGTGCACTGGCTCTGGTTCCTGCTGGTGTTCGCCCTGTCCAAGACCGCCTATCAGCTGAGTCTGGTGATCTACGACTCTATGCTGTGCGACGTCACCACGGCGGACCGGATGGACGAGGTTTCCGCCAAGGGCTATGCCTGGGGCTACATCGGCAGCTGCGCCCCCTTTATCGCCGCCGTGGTCATCTATGTGCTGTACGCCATGCTGGATCTGATCCCCATGGTGGCCGCCGCCGCTCTGGGCTGCGGCATCACCGCCCTGTGGTGGCTGGGCTGGACCATCCCCCTCTGGAAAACCTATGAGCAGACCCACTCCGTCCCTCCCGGGGAGCACCCTGTCCGGGACGGGCTGCGCAATCTGGGCGGGCTGTTCCGTGAGCTGAGGGCCAACCCCAAGGCCCTGTGGTTCCTGGTGGCCTTTTTCTTCTTTATCGACGGGGTGTACACCATCATCGACATGGCCACCTCCTATGGAACCTCCCTGGGGCTGGATACCGTGGGACTGCTGGTGGCCCTGCTGGTCACCCAGGTGGTCGCCTTCCCCTCCGCGCTTGTTTTCGGGAGGCTGTCCCGGCGGGTCCGCTCGGAATGGCTCATCGTCGTCTGTATCGCCGCCTATTTCGCCGCCACGGTGTACGCAGCCTTTATGGCCCACCTGTATCAGTTCTGGATCTTGGCGGTGGTCATCGGCGTCTTTCAGGGGAGCATCCAATCCCTCTCCCGCTCCTATTTCGCCAAAATCATCCCCCAGGACCGGTCGGGAGAGTATTTCGGCATCTATGACATCTTCGGCAAAGGGGCTTCCTTTACCGGCACCCTGCTGGTGGGGCTGGTGACCCAGCTGTCCGGCTCCCAGAACGTGGGCGTGGGGGCGCTCTCCGTCATGTTCCCCGTTGGGTTGGTCTTCTTTCTGCTGTCCGTCCGCGCGCCCGGCGGAAACGGGTAAAAACACAGGCTGCCGAGGCTCGATGAAACCTCGGCAGCCTGTATTTTTCATTTTGCGTTATGGCTCCTCCGCTTTCAGCTCCTCCGGGATGTGTACCGCCCCGGGGGCGGCCCGCCACATCTTGCGCAGCATCTCCCGGCTGGGCTGGAGACGAACCTCCCGGAGCACCTCGTCCCGGACGAACATGAGGTAGATCGGCACCCCTGCGGGGTTCCGATCCGTCAGATCCATCCGAAGCGTCCCTTCGCTGCCCAGCACCTTGCGATAGGCCGCGATCTCCGGGGCGTCCTCCCGGGCCATGCACTCCACGTCGTCCAGCTGGAAGGTGGCCAAGGGGCGGCGCTTCTCCCCCCGCTCAATGGCCTCGATGTCCAGCTGACGGCCCCAGAACTGATATTCGTACTCGGTAGAGGTCACCTGGAGGGTCTTCCACCGGAGTACCAGGCTGAGTATGCCGATGAGCAGCGCCCACCAGGTCACCAGCACCGCCGCAATGACGCACAGCACCGCCAGTACGATATAGGCGGCGCTGGCAATGCGAACCGATTTGGGAATGGTGGGGGTGATCAGCGTTTCGCAGTAGTTGCTCTCCTCATCGTACATGACAGGTTCCTCCTGAAGCTGGTTTTGTATTGCAATATAGTTTACACGGTTTTGCGCCAAATGGCAAGAAGAGGGGGGATTTTCGGAGAGAGCGCAGACTCCGCCCGACGGGATGGACGGGGAAACGGCTCGCAGTCGGACCGCTCAGGTCTGCTCGGCGGTCGGCTCCCGGTGGAGTCGTCGGACGATGCTGTCCACCAGGGCGGGATAGCGCAGCACCTTTTTCAGCGCCTCAATGACGATGGAGGTCGCCAGCGACACGATCAGCAGCACCGCGATGATCAGCTCCGGATACCGGAAGGAGTAGGTGAAGCTGCCGAACCACACCGTCCGGAACAGGTTGTGAACCAGGAAGATGTTGCCGGAGTGTACGCCCAAAAAGGACAGGACCTGATGCAGCCCCGGGATGCGGAAGAGGAACTCACAGCCAAAGGAGGCCAGCGTCACCGGAATGACCGCCTCCCAGAGGGGCCACAGGGTATCTCTCAGCACACCGTTCCGGAGATACACCAGCAGAGCCAGCGCCGCAGCATAGAGCAGAAATTTACAGATTCCGTTCACTCTGTCGTTCCGGTGGACGCGCAGACGGACGATCCTGGTGATCACATTGTCCCGGGCGCAGACCACCCCGGCCGCAATGCAGAGAATGTAACGGTATATATTGTCATTGTTGAAGGTCACAGTGAAGTTGATCACGAAGATCAGCGCCAGAAAGGCGGGGCTGCCGATCCTTTCCCGCAGGAGATACAGGACGGGGACCAGGAGAACGAGGACGATGGCAAGGCTGTAGTACCAGTAGGTCGTAAGGAAGGTAGGCGTGCCCAGCAGCTCTGCCAGCCCGAACAGATCCAAAAGCCAGTACTGGACTGACTGCAACGACAGCTCCCCATACTTTGCGACCAGTCGCTCCGGCCCCAGGAACAGGGCAAACAGGTCGGTCAGCAGAAACACGAAGATAAAAGCGGCCAGGAGCTTGACCAGCCGGGAGGACATCACATTCCAGACGGAGGTGGAGAGGGTGTGGGGCTGGTCGGTGGGCAGGGTCATCATCTTCTTGGTCAGCCCATATGCACTGATAAAGGCAAACACGCCCACACAGACCTTGCAGAAGGTGGCAATGTAGACCACATACCGCTCCGGGAGAAGAAAGACGATCTCATAGCTGCTGTACAGGCCGGAGTTGCGGAAGCAGTGGTGATAGAGAAGCATGATGATGGCGATGCCCTTGAGACAGTTGGACGCATATTTCTCGAACAGGTCGTCGCCGGGGTTTTGTAAGCTCTTTTGGTTCATAAAATCTCTCTTTCTGGCGGACAACCCCATCAGCGGATAAAGTTCGTTCCCCGCTTCGCCTCGTACACCGGGGCGGGGACGCCTGCCTCCCGGCCCGCCCGGATGCTTTTCAGCAGCCAGGCCATATTGGCGGCCAGGGTGCGCATGGTCTGGAGGCCCTCCTCGTCCTGGCGCACCTGGTCGGGGGTGTTGCCGTGGACCTGGTTCCAGTACTGGGAGCCCACCACTGTCATATTGCTGATGAGGAAGTACTTGTTCAGCTGGTCAAAGGCGGCGGTCGCCCCGCCTCGGCGGCAGGATACCACGCTGGCCCCCAGCTTACCGGCCATCCGCTTCCCGTTGACATAAAACAGCCGATCCAGGAAGGACGTGATCTGTCCGGAGGCGGAGGCGTAGTACACGGGAGAGCCCACCACAATGCCGTCGATGCTGTCCAGCTCGTCGGTGATCTGACGTACTCCGCCGTCAAAGACGCACTGACCCGTAGTAGCGCACTTGCCGCAGGCGATGCAGCCGGGTACGGGATGATTCCCCACCCAGAACAGCTCGGTCTCCACGCCCTCCCGTTCCAGGGCAGAGGCCACCTCGGACAGGGCGGTATAGGTGCAGCCCTTCTCATGGGGGCTTCCGTTGATGAGCAATACCTTCATATCCATTCACTCCTTGCAGAAAACAGGAATTTCCACCAGATCTGGTGAGGCTTTCTTTTTAGAATATGATAGCACGATGCAAGCGGTTAGTCATGGCTAATCTTTGGAGGGAGCCAACGGCCTCGCCTCATCCCGGATTTTTCCCAACTATTTTACTATCATTAGGCAGATTTTGCCACATAGCCCCAATTTTGCAACTTTCTGCCAAGAGTAAGCAACCGCTAACTGTAAAATCTGAAGAAAATCACATAAAAACCACGATTTCATGGTTTACAAACGGTCAAATTGCTGATATGATTATGGAGTAAAAGCATTGGCTTTGGAATCGAATGACCGAGATGATCTGCCATCCCGCCGGGCACGGCCTTTTCTGTGCGTCCCTTTCGGGTCGCTTTGGCGCGGGCCGGGCCCGCCGGAGGTGCGGAAAACACAGTCTTCGTCATGAAGGAGGAGTCCAAAATCATGGTTGTCAGAAAACAAAAATCCATGGATGCGAACAACGCCGCCGCATGGGTATCCTATGCGTTCACTGAGGTTGCTGGCATCTACCCCATCACCCCGTCCAGCCCCATGGCGGACTATGTGGATCAGTGGGCAGCTCAGGGCCAGAAGAACATCTTCGGCAACACCGTCAAGGTGATCGAGATGCAGTCTGAGGCCGGCGCCGCCGGCACCGTCCACGGCTCTCTGGCCGCAGGCGCGCTGACCACCACCTACACCGCCTCTCAGGGCCTGCTGCTGATGATCCCCAATATGTACAAGATCGCAGGCGAGCTGCTCCCCGGCGTGCTCCACGTGGCCGCCCGTGCCCTGACCACCCACGCTCTGAACATCTTCGGCGATCACGAGGACGTCATGGCCTGCCGCCAGACCGGCTTTGCCATGCTCTCTGAGGCCAACCCCCAGGAGGTCATGGACCTGGCCCCTGTGGCCCATCTGGCCGCCATCGAGAGCCGGGTGCCCTTCCTGAACTTCTTCGACGGCTTCCGTACCTCCCATGAGATCCAGAAGCTGTCCGTCTGGGACTACAAGGATCTGGCTGAGATGGTGGACATGGACGCGGTCCAGGCCTTCCGGGATCACGCCCTGAACCCCAACCACGGCATTGTCCGCGGCTCCCACGAGAACGACGACACCTTCTTCCAGCACCGTGAGGCCTGCAACAAGTTCTATGACGCAGTCCCCGATGTGGTGGAGAAGTACATGGACATGATCAACGAGAAGATCGGCACCGACTACAAGCCGTTTAACTACTACGGCGCCGCCGACGCTGACCGGGTCATCATCGCCATGGGCTCCATCAACGACGTGACCTCCGAGGTGGTGGACTACCTCAACGCTCACGGCGAAAAGGTGGGCATGATCAACGTCCATCTGTATCGGCCCTTCTCCGCCGAGCGCCTGCTGGCCGCCCTCCCCGAGAGCGCCAAGAAGGTCGCCGTGCTGGACCGCACCAAGGAGCCGGGCGCTCTGGGCGAGCCTCTGTATCTGGACGTGGTCACCGCTCTGGCCAAGGCCGGTCGCAGCGATGTGTCCGTCTCCGGCGGCCGCTACGGTCTGGGCTCCAAGGATACTCCCCCCTCCTCCGTCTTTGCCGTGTACGAGGAGCTGTCCAAGGACGAGCCCCGCGAGCACTTCACCATCGGCATCACCGACGATGTGACCTACCTCTCCCTGGAGGAGAAGCCCGCCCCCAACACCGCTGCTGAGGGCACCGTGGAGGTCAAGTTCTGGGGTCTCGGCGGCGACGGCACCGTGGGCGCCAACAAGAACT
>JAJQHP010000089.1 GCA_021199695.1 Clostridiales bacterium | reverse complement strand
CTCCATGGTCAGCTGGTTCTGGTCCACGGCCACATTGGCGGTGGAGAAGATGGGGGCCAGCTCATGCTGCGCGGGGGCCACCTCGTTGTGCTGAGTGGTGGCGGTGATGCCCAGCTTCCACAGCTCCACGTCCAGATCCTTCATGTAAGCGCCGATACGCTCCCGGATCTGACCAAAGTAGTGGTCGTCCAGCTCCTGGCCCTTGGGGGCGGGCGTGCCGAACAGGGTGCGTCCGGCATAGACCAGGTCCTTCCGCTTCAGATACTTCTCCCGGTCCACCAGGAAATACTCCTGCTCCGGGCCGACGAAGGCAGTGACCTTCTTGGCGGTGGTGTTGCCGAACAGCCGGACGATACGGATGGCCTGGGTAGACAGGGCCTCCATGGAGCGGAGCAGGGGGGTCTTCTTGTCCAGGGCCTCGCCGGTGTAGGAGATGAACACGGTGGGGATGCACAAAATCACGCCGCAGCCGGACTCCTTGACGAAGGCGGGAGAGGTGATGTCCCATGCGGTGTAGCCCCGGGCATAGGAGGTGGCCCGCAGACCGCCGGAGGGGAAGGAGGATGCGTCCGGCTCGCCCATAATGAGCTGCTTGCCGGAGAGCTGGAGGAGGGTCTTGCCGTCCTTGGGATAGGTGATAAAGGAATCGTGCTTCTCAGCGGTGGAGCCGGTCAGCGGCTGGAACCAGTGAGTGTAGTGGGTAGCGCCCTTCTCCACAGCCCAGTCCTTCATGGCGTTGGCCACCACGTCGGCGGTCGCCATGGAGATCTGTCCGCCGTTTTCCATCACGTCAGTGACCTCGGCGAACACCTTCTTGGGCAGACGCTCCTTCATAACGGATACGCTGAACACATTTACTCCAAAAATCTCGCTGATATTCATACTTCTCAACCCTTTCGATGTTTGCGATATTTGGCATACAGTTCGGACGGAAGACCCGTACAAACAAAGAAGGCGACAACGATTCCCTGCTCTCTCAGGGGACGCCATTGTCACCTTTACTCTCATGTCTGTTCGGTTATGAGGCCCCGGAGGGCCTCCGCTTCACAACACAAAGGATACACTATCTGGCGGGAATATGCAAGTGTTTTTTTGATTTCATTCAAATTGACCGCAAAACCTGCCCCATCCTCCCCTTATTTTATGAAATGTGAACGGAAGATGCAGGGAGAAATTCAAAAGTTGCGAGAATGTCTTGACATTCCCGCCCGAACTGATTAGTATAATACTATCCGCAGGCATTTTCTGCGCATCTCCCACCCGGCTCTCCGGTCGCCGGGAGCCGCTCGGAAATGTCCGCCCCCTCATCGTCAAAAATGCAGGATAGGGCCGGTCGCCCTGCGTCATTTGCCTACCTCGCCCCATTTCCCGAGGGCAGAGCCGGAAGGAGCAGCGATCACATCATGAGTCACACAAAAGAGGATATCCTCCGCATCGTCCGGGAGGAGGATGTGAAATTCGTCCGGATGCAGTTCGTGGACATCTTTGGCGAGCTGAAAAATGTGGCGGTCATGGCCTCCCAGCTGGAGGACGCCCTGGATAACGGCGTGATGATCGACGGCTCCTCCATTGAGGGCTTTGTCCGGGTCAACGAGTCCGATCAGTTTCTCCGTCCCGACCTGGACACCTTCGCCATCTATCCCTGGCGGCCCAGCCGGGGCCGGGTGGGCCGTCTGCTGTGCGACGTGTACAGCGCCGACGGCACCCCGTTTGTCGGTGATCCCCGGGGCGTGCTTCGCCGGGCGGCGAGCCGGGCGGCAGAGCTGGGCTACACCCTGAACATCGGCCCGGAGTGCGAGTTCTTCCTGTTCCAGACGGACGACCGGGGCCGCCCCACCACCGAGACCATCGACCACGCGGGCTACTTCGACCTGGGCCCTCTGGATCAGGGGGAGGCCACCCGCCGGGAGATCTGTCTGAGTCTGGAGGAGCTGGGCTTCACCGTGGAGGCCAGCCATCACGAGATGGCTCCCGGCCAGCATGAGGTGGACTTCCGCTATGAGGAGGCCCTCCACGCTGCGGACAACATGACCACCTTCAAGCTGGCGGTCAAGACCATCGCCCAGCGGAACGGCCTTCACGCCACCTTTATGCCCAAGCCGCTCAGCGACGCCCCCGGCTCCGGTCTGCACATCAATCTGTCCCTTCACCGGGACGGGAAAAACCTGTTCTGCGACCCGGAGGGGGTCCACGGGCTGTCCAAAGAGGCCTATTCCTTTATTGCAGGCATCATGGCCCACATTGACGCCATCACCGCCATCGCCAACCCTCTGGTGAACAGCTACAAGCGGCTGACCCCGGGGTACTCCGCCCCCTGCTATGTGTGCTGGTCGGAGTCCAACCGCTCCGCTCTCATCCGTATCCCCGCCGTCCGGGGAGAGCACACCCGGCTGGAGTTCCGCAGCCCGGACCCCTCCTGCAATCCCTACCTGACCTTTGCGGTCTGTCTGGCCGCCGGTCTGGACGGCATTGAGTGGGGCCTGACCCCTCCGGCGGAGAACGCGGAGAACGTCTACCGCCTCTCCGATCATCGGCGCTCGGCCCTGGGCATCCCCAGTCTCCCCGCCAATCTGAAGGAGGCCATCGACGCCCTCCGGGCGGACCAGTTCATCCTGGATGTGCTGGGACCCCACATCTCCGCCGCCTATCTGGAGGGCAAGACCGCCGAGTGGGACAGCTACCGGAAGCAGGTCTCCCAGTGGGAACGCGACCAGTACCTGATTCGTTATTGAAATGAATCGGCTGAGACTGGGAGTGGTTTCATGTGGAGAGAGTGATCGTCGTTTTTGACAGCGACAAGAGCGCCCGGCGCATCTGTGAGATGATCGAGTCCGCCGGGGCTGCGGAGTGCCAGCTCTGCCGCTCCGGAGGAGAGGCCCGCCGGGCCGTCGCAAAGTATGATATTGATTTGGTGATCTGCGGCTTCCGCCTGCCGGACGGCACGGGAGAGAGCCTGTTTGAGGATCTGCCGGAGGGGGCCTCCATGCTGATGATCGCCCCTCAGCACCAGCTGGACCTGGTGAGCGACGACATCTTCCGTCTCCCCGCTCCCATCTCCAGGAGCGACCTGGTGGCCTCGGTGCGGATGGTGCTCCAGATGAGCCACCGCCTCAGCCGTCTGGTGAAGCCCCGGAGAAGCAGCGAGGATCAGGACATGATCCGCCGTGCCAAGGAGCTGCTGATGGAGCGCAACGGGCTCACGGAAGAGCAGGCACACCGTATGTTACAGAAGAAAAGCATGGACTCCGGGGTCAACCTGGTGCAGACCGCCCGGCTGGTGCTGGGCGACCTGTGACCGCCCCGGAAGATACAGGAGGGAGAGTTCCTATGGTCAAAGTGAACCAGAATTTCACCAAGCTCCCCGGAGGCTATCTGTTTCCGGAGATCGGTCGGAGGGTGCGTGCCTTCTCCGCCCAGAATCCGCCCAAACCCCTGATCCGTCTGGGCATTGGCGACGTGACCCAGCCCCTGGCCCCCGCTGTCATCGAGGCGATGGAGCACGCCACCGCCGAGATGGGTCAAAAGGAGACCTTCCGGGGCTACTGCGAGGAGACCAACGCCGCCTATGACTTTCTCCGCTACGCCATCCGGGACGATTACAAGCGCCGGGGTGTGGACATCGAGGACGATGAGATCTTCGTCTCCGACGGAGCCAAGAGCGACTGCGGCAACATCGGGGACATCTTCTCGGTGGACAACGTAGTGGCCGTCTGCGACCCGGTCTACCCCGTCTATGTGGACACCAACGCCATGGCCGGACGGGCCGGGGACTACGATGGGGAGAAGTGGACCGACCTGGTCTATCTCCCCTGCACCGCCGAGAACGGCTTCTTCCCCGACCTCCCCGTCGGGGACAGGGTTCCGGACATGATCTACCTCTGCTCCCCCAACAACCCCACCGGGGCCGCCGCCACACGGGAGCAGCTCCAGACCTGGGTGGATTACGCCAACGAGCACGGCTCGGTCATTCTCTTTGACTCCGCCTACGAGGCGTTCATCTCCGAGCCGGGCATCCCCCACTCCATCTTTGAGATCCCCGGAGCCAAGACCTGCGCCATTGAGTTCCGCTCCTTCTCCAAGACGGCGGGTTTTACCGGCAACCGGTGCGCCTACACCGTCATCTCCAAGGAGCTGGTGCGGGAGGGGGTCAGCCTGAACCGGCTGTGGAACCGCCGCCAGGGCACCAAGTTCAACGGCGTGCCCTACGTCATCCAGCGGGCCGCCGAGGCCACCTTTACCGATGAGGGCCAGGCCCAGATCAAGGCCACCATTCAATACTACCTGGACAATGCCAGGGTCATCCGGGAGGGCCTGACCGCCGCCGGACTGACGGTCTACGGCGGAGTGAACGCCCCCTATATCTGGTTCCGCACCCCGGAGGGGTACGGCTCCTGGGAGTTCTTCGACAAGCTGCTCCACGAGGCCTGCGTGGTCACCACCCCCGGCGCCGGGTTTGGCCCCAGCGGAGAGGGGTATATCCGGCTCACCGCCTTTGGCGACGCCGATGACACCCGGGAGGCGGTCCGCCGCATCCAGGAGCTGCTGAGCAAATAAATACAGACAACAACGTCAGAAAAGTGCCTCAATGGGGAGGCCGCAAAGAGGAGATTCTATACCCTTTTTCGGCTGCCTGAGGCACTTTTTTCTGGAAAGGGAAAGGGGAACGAGACAGATGGAACAAGTGAGAACGGAGAGCACCATGCCCGCCCAGGGCCTCTACGACCCCCGTTTTGAGCATGACGCCTGCGGCATCGGCTGCGTGGTGGACATCAAGGGCCGCAAGAGCTACGCAACGGTGGACAACGCCCTGAAGATCGTGGAGAAGCTGGAGCACCGGGCCGGAAAGGACGCCGAGGGCAAGACCGGCGACGGCGTAGGCATCATGCTCCAGATCGGGCACAAATTTTTCCGGAAGGCCGCCCAGCAGGCGGGCTTTACCGTGGGTGAGGAGCGGGACTACGGCATCGGTATGTTCTTCTTCCCCCAGAACACCCTGGCCCGGAATCAGGCCAAGAAGATGTTCGAGATCATCGTGGAGAAGGAGGGCATGGAGCTGCTGGGCTGGCGCACCGTGCCCACCCATCCGGAGGTGCTGGGGCAGAAGGCCGTCTCCTGTATGCCCTACATCGAGCAGGCGTTCATCCGCCGCCCGGACGGGGTGAAGAAGGGCCTGGCCTTCGACCGGAAGCTGTACATCGCCCGCCGGGTGTTCGAGCAGTCCAACGACAACACCTATGTGGTCTCCTGCTCCAGCCGTACCATCGTCTACAAGGGTATGTTCCTGGTGGCGGAGCTGCGGCAGTTCTACACCGACCTCCAGGACGAGGACTATGAGTCCGCCATCGCCATGGTCCACTCCCGGTTCTCCACCAACACCAACCCCTCCTGGGAGCGAGCCCACCCCAACCGGTTCATCCTCCACAACGGCGAGATCAACACCATCCGGGGCAACGTGGACCGGATGCTGGCCCGGGAGGAGACCATGAAGTCCAACGTCCTCAGTGAGGACGACCTGGACAAGATCTATCCCGTCATCAATCCGGTGGGCTCCGACTCCGCCCGGCTGGACAACACTCTGGAATTTCTGGTGATGAACGGCATCGAGCTGCCTATGGCGGTGATGATGTGCATCCCCGAGCCCTGGGTGAACGACAAGAATATGTCCCGGACCAAGCGGGATATGTACCGCTACTATGCCACCATGATGGAGCCCTGGGACGGCCCCGCCTCCATCCTGTTCTCCGACGGCGACTGCGTTGGGGCAGTGCTGGACCGGAACGGTCTGCGCCCCTCCCGGTATTACATCACCTCCGACGACCAGCTGGTGCTCTCCTCCGAGGTGGGCGTGCTGGAATTCCCGGCGGAGAAGGTGGTCAAAAAGTCCCGGCTCCAGCCCGGCAAGATGCTGCTGGTGGATACCGTCCAGGGCCGTCTCATCACCGACGACGAGCTGAAGGAGGGCTACGCCGTCCGGCAGCCCTACGGCGAGTGGCTGGACATGAACCTGATCCACCTCTCCGACCTAAAGATCCCCAACAAGAAGGTGCCCAGCTACGACCAGGAGCACCGGGACCGGCTGTACAAGGCCTTTGGCTACACCTATGAGGAGGTCAAAAACTCCATCCTCCTCATGGCCCAGACCGGCGCGGAGCCCACCGCCGCCATGGGTGTGGACATCCCCCTGGCGGTGCTGTCGGAGAAGCACCAGTCCCTGTTCAACTACTTCAAGCAGCTCTTCGCCCAGGTCACCAATCCCCCCATCGACGCCATCCGGGAGGAGATCGTCACCGACACCTCCGTCTATCTGGGTCGTGAGGGCAATCTGCTGGAGGAGCAGGCGGAGAACTGCAAGATGCTCCGCATCCACAACCCCATCCTCACCAACATCGACCTGATGAAGATCCGCAGCATGAAGGTCCCCGGCTTCAAGGTGGAGACCGTCTCTCTGCTGTACTACAAGAACACCCCCCTGGAGCGGGCCATTGACCGGATGTTCGTCTCGGTGGACCGGGCCTATCGGAACGGGGCCAACATCATCATCCTCTCCGACCGTGGGGTGGACGAGAACCATGTGGCCATCCCCTCCCTGCTGGCCGTCTCCGCTCTGGAGCAGTATCAGATCCGCACACGGAAGCGCACCTCCCTCTCCATCATTCTGGAGTCCGCCGAGCCCCGGGAGGTCCACCACTTTGCCACCCTTCTGGGCTACGGCGCGGCGGCCATCAACCCCTATCTGGCTCAGGAGTGCATCGGCGAGCTGATCGACAAGAATCTGCTGGATAAGGAATACTCCGCCGCCGTGGACGACTACAACCAGGCCGTCCTCAACGGAATCGTGAAGATCGCCTCCAAAATGGGCATCTCCACCCTCCAGTCCTACCAGTCCGCCCAGATCTTCGAGGCGGTGGGCATCAACCAGGAGGTCATCGACAAGTACTTCACCAACACCGTCTCCCGGGTTGGGGGCATCGGCCTCAAGGAGATCGACGACGTGGTGGAGTGGCGGCACAACCACGCCTTTGACCCGCTGGGCCTGACCACGGACACCACCCTGGACTCTGTGGGCGCCCACAAGTCCCGGGCGGGCTATGACGCCGAGGATCACCTGTATAACCCCGTCACCATCAGCCTGCTCCAGCAGGCCCTGTGGAACTCGGACTACGCCACCTTCAAGAAGTACTCTGCCGCCGTGGACGACGAGAACAAGCCCCACACCCTCCGGGGCCTGATGGCCTTCCGGTTCGATGAAAACGGCGGCATCCCCATCGACGAGGTGGAGCCGGTGGAGTCCATCGTCAAACGGTTCAAGACCGCCGCCATGAGCTACGGCTGCCTCTCCGCGGAGGCCCACGAGTGCATGGCCATCGCCATGAACCGGCTGGGCGGCAAGTCCAACACCGGCGAGGGCGGCGAGCCCTCCTACCGGTACGGCACGGAGCGGAACTCTCAGATCAAGCAGGTGGCCTCCGCCCGGTTTGGCGTCACCAGCGAGTACCTGATGAGCGCCAACGAGATTCAGATCAAGATGGCCCAGGGCGCGAAGCCCGGCGAGGGCGGACACCTCCCCGGCAAGAAGGTCTATCCCTGGGTGGCAAAGACCCGTTACTCCACCCCCGGCGTGCCCCTCATC
>JAJQHP010000165.1 GCA_021199695.1 Clostridiales bacterium | reverse complement strand
GTCCCGCTGCTCCGGCATCAGGTCGATGACGGGATGGGGCGTCTCCGGATTCAGCTCGCTGGAGTGGGCGTCCTCCAGACCGGCCACGTGGCGGGCAAATTCCACCACCGCCATCTGCATCCCCAGACAGATACCGAACATGGGAACGTTGTTCTCTCTGGCCCAACGGATGACGGAGATTTTGCCCTCGATACCCCGGTCTCCGAAGCCGCCGGGGACCAGCACGCCGTCCGCCCCCGAAAGCAGCGCATCGGCGTTGCCGTCGTCCAGCTCCTCGGAGTTTACCAAGCGCACCTTCACCTTCACGTCGTTTTCAATGCCGCCGTGGGTCAATGCCTCCACCACCGACAGATAGGCGTCGTGGAGGGCCACATACTTGCCCACCAGAGCGATCTCCACCGTCTCGGTGGCGGCCTTGGCCCGGACCACCATGTTGCTCCATTCGGTGAGATCCGGCTTCGGCACGTCCAGGTTCAGCCGCTTGCAGACCACCTCTGCCAGACCCTCCTTCTCCAGCATGAGGGGCACCTCGTACAGGATAGGGGCGGTCAGGTTGGAGATGGCGTTCTCCGGGGGAATGTTGCAGAACAGGGCGATCTTCCGGCGGATGTCGTCCGTCAGGGGCTGATCCGCCCGGCAGACGATCACATCCGGCTGGATGCCCACACTGAGCAGCTCCTTGCAGGAGTGCTGGGTGGGCTTGCTCTTCAGCTCCCCGGTGCCGGGGATGGAGACCACCAGGGAGACGTGGATAAACATACAGTCCTCCCGGGGCAGCTCCCGGCTGATCTGACGGATGGCCTCCAGGAAGGCCTGGGACTCCATATCGCCCACGGTGCCGCCGATCTCGGTGATAATCACATCCTTGGGCGCGCCCTTCTCCATGTGGTAGATGCGCTCCTTGATCTCGTTGGTGATGTGGGGGATGATCTGGACGGTGCCGCCCAGATAGTCCCCGTCCCGCTCCTTGTTCAGCACCGACCAGTAGACCTTACCGGAGGTGACGGAGGAGTTGACGTTCAGATTCTCGTCCACAAAGCGCTCGTAGTGGCCCAGATCCAGGTCGGTCTCCGCCCCGTCGTCGGTGACGAACACCTCGCCGTGCTGATAGGGGCTCATGGTGCCGGGGTCCACATTTAAGTAGGGGTCCAGCTTCTGGAGCGCCACCCGCAGGCCCCGCTGCTTGAGCAGACGGCCCAGAGACGCCCCGGTGATCCCCTTGCCCAGGCCGGAGACCACGCCTCCGGTGATGAAAATATGCTTGACAGACATGGAACATCCTCCCATACAGTTCAGGCTTTATCACACAAATCGGCAAGAGTCGGTCAGACCGCTCTTGCCCCGCTGCAATACCACTATACACTCTTTGTTCATTTTACCGGGTTCTGCTTCGTTCGTCAAGCGGCAACCGGACAGTTTTCACTCTTTTCTGCGCCCGGTTTGACTCTGAATCAACGGTTTCCTCTGTTTTTCTGTTCATTCGTCACTTCCGTCAGAAAATTGGCTATTTCACTCATATTTTTCAGAGAAAGCGGCGGCGTCAGTCCCGCCCCGATCTGCTTTTCATACCAGAGAACGTCCCACCACTGTCCGTCCTTGTAGCCTGTCCGGTGAAAAACCCCGCAGTACCGGAAGCCCAGTTTTTCGTGAAGGGCGACGCTGGCGGGATTGGGACTGGTGATGCAACCGTAGACCGCCTGCACCCCCTGCCGCCGGAGCAGCTCCACCAGGACGCTGTACAGCCGCGTCCCCAGTCCCCGGCCCTGGGCGGAACGGTCCAGATAGACGGACAGCTCCGCATCCCAGGCAAAGGCCGCCCGCTCCCGGAGACGATGAGCGTAGGCGTAGCCCAGAACAGCTCCGTCCTCCTCCAGCACCAGGTAGGGATAGTGGGCGGAGATCTCCCCGATGCGCTCCCGGAACTCCTCCAGAGTGGGAAGCTCATATTCAAAGGTGACGGGGGTATGGATGGACTGGGCGTAGATCGCCAGCAGCGCCGGGGCGTCGGAGGGGCGGACAAGACGAATCATAGGGCAGCTCCTTTTTCTTTTGTTTCGCTTTGGGTGTATTGTAGCACGAATTGAAGCAGACTGAAAGAGTGATGGGGGATTTCTGGAGTATTTGCCGGAAATCTGCTGCCTGTTGACTGCGCTTACTGCACCTCTCTGCTGATTTGCGCCGGTCCCCTTTTCCCTCAATTTCTCATTTACGCCGGGCGGTTTTTGTTGTAAAATAGGAGAGACGGACAGGCCGTGGGTCTGTCCCCCACTGACAACAGGAGGCCCTCCCTATGGCGATGCAGCGCATTCAACTGAATCAATCCGCCGTCGCCATCGACGGCGGCACGGCTGACCGGCTGATCCGGCTGGGCAGCGGGGACGCGGCCCTTCTATACCTTTATCTGGCCAGAAATCTTGGGGAATATGACCCCAGTCGGGCGGGCGCCGCCCTCCATTGGAGCCGTAGTCAGCTGGACACCGCCATGGCCCAGCTCCAGGAGGTGGGGCTGGTCTCCGGAATTGCCCTGCCCCAGGTGGAGGAGCCAGTCCCCAAGCCGGAGCAGGCCCCGGAGTACTCCGCCGCCGACATCGTGGAGGAGCTGCAGGACCAGGACAGCCAGTTTTCCACCCTGCTCCAGGAGACGGAGAAGATGCTGGGCCGGAAGCTCAGCAGCTCCAACACTGCCATCTTGCTGGAGCTGTACGACCATGTGGGCCTCCCGCCGGAGGTGCTGCTCATGCTCATCAACTGGCTGGACGGCAAAAACAAGCGGAAGTATGGGCCGGGGAAAAATCTCTCCATGGCCTACGTCCGTCGGGTGGGCTACCAGTGGAAGGAGCGGGGCTACGACACGTTGGAGGCCGCCGACGAGTACATCAAGAGCTGCGATCTGCGGGAATCCCAGGAGGGAGCCATTCTCTCCGCCCTGGGCATCTACGGGCGGAAGCCCTCCCAGAGCGAACAGCGGTATCTCGCCCAGTGGCTGGACTGGCGCTTTCCGCCGGAGTCGGTGGCGGTGGCCTACGATATCACAGTCACCGGCCTGGGCCGGATGGACTGGCGGTACTGCAACGCCATTCTCCGGCGCTGGCACGAGAAGGGGCTTCACTCCCCGGAGGAGGTCAGGAGCGAGCGCAAGCCGGAGAGCAAACCCGGCAATGCCCGCCCCTATCAGCGCAACGCGCCCCCCAAGGATCAGAAGACCCTGGAAAAGGAGAACCGCCAGAGCATAGCCGAGATGCAGCGGGCGCTGGCTCAAATGAAAGAGGAAAATTAACGGTTCTTTTTCTATCTTTATACATAACTTATTTGATTATATGAGGGAGGTGTTTCCATGCCCTACGAAGGCTCCGTTATCCGCGCCGCCACCGAGGAGCTCAATGAGCAGGCCCGGCGCAACCGCAGCTCCTTTGAGCGCAGACGGCAGCAGATCTATACCCGGGCGCCCCGGCTCCGGGAGATCGACCGTCAGCTCAGCCAGACCATCCGCACTGCCGCTCAGACCGCCCTGCAAAAGGGGGTCGATCCGACTCCCGCCCTGGCCCGGGCCAAGGAGCAGAATCTCTACCTCCAGCAGGAGCGGCGGGAGCTGCTGTCCAAGTACGGCTACCCGGAGGACGCCCTGACCTATCAGCCCCTGTGCCCCCTGTGCGGCGACCGGGGCTGGCGGGGCTCGGAGATGTGCCAGTGTCTCCGCACCCTCTGCGGGCAGGAGCAGATCAAACAGCTCTCCTCCATGCTGAATCTGGGCGACCAGTCCTTCGACACCTTTGATCTGAACTACTACTCACCCCTCTACGACGCCACCATTGGCAGCTCGCCCCGGAGCGCCATGGAGTTTGCCCTGGACATCTGCTTCACCTTCGCGGACAAGTTCGGACGCAACAGCGTGAAAAATCTTTTTCTCACCGGAGCCCCCGGTCTGGGCAAGACCTTTCTCTCCGCCTCCATCGCACGGGTGGTCAGCGAGAAGGGCTACAGTGTGGTCTACGACTCCGCCGTCAACGTGTTCAACCGATTCGAGGCCCAGCGGTTCAACCGGGACAGCCAGGCCGGGGCAGACGTGGACCGCTATCTCTCCTGTGACCTGATGATTTTGGACGATTTGGGCAGCGAGATGAGCTCCCCCATGACCCAGGCCTCCCTCTATCAGCTGGTGAACGCCCGGCTGCTGGGAGACAAACGGACCGTCATCTCCTCCAACCTCTCGCTGGACGATGTGGGCCACCGGTACAGTCCCCAGGTGTACTCCCGGCTGGCGGGGGAATACCTCAAGGTCTCCTTCTACGGCGAGGACATCCGTCGGCAGAAGAAGGAACGCCGGTAAGCTCTCCGTCCGTTTCCCGTTTCTTCTCTCCCTTCCTCTTGGAAGGGAGATTTTTCTATTTTGGTGCTAATTTTCCGTCATTTTTACCATTTCCATAAACTTTTCCCATCGACGCGCTTCTCACGCTTTTGCTCCGGGAACCTGTTATCCTCTGGGTAGTATTCTCTCAAAAGAAAGGTTCGTGATGGGAAATATGGCTTTGACGCGAAAACGGGGCCCCTTCGACAGCGGCCGCATCCTTTATCTCCCGGTGTGGGAGATCCACCCTAACCCCAACCAGCCCCGGACGGTCTTTTCCGTCAAGGGGCTGGAGGAGCTGTCCGTCTCCATTCAGGAGCACGGTATTCTCCAACCCCTCACCGTCCGGCGGCTGGAGGACCGGAGCTATGAGCTGATCTCCGGGGAGCGACGGCTCCGGGCGGCCCGGATGGCCAACCTGGACACCGTCCCCTGTATTCTCCTCCGGGCGGATGATATGGAGTCCTCCCTGCTGGCCCTCATTGAGAACCTCCAGCGGCGTGACCTGGACTTTGTGGACGAGGCCCTGGCCCTGGAGCAGCTCATCTCCACCTACCACCTCAGTCAGGAGGAGGCCGCCCGGAAAATTGGCAAAAGCCAGTCCGCTGTAGCCAACAAGCTCCGCCTGCTGCGGCTGTCCGTTCCGGTGCTGGAGGCCCTCCGACGGAACGGGCTGACGGAGCGCCATGGCCGGGCGCTGCTCCGTCTGCCCCAGGAGCTCCAGGGGCCGGTGCTGGAGGCGGTCATCGACCAGAAGCTCACCGTCTCCAAAACGGAGGAGCTGGTGGAGCGAATGCTCCAGCCATCACTCCCGGAACCGTCTGCCCCTGCCCAGGAGCCGGAGCCACCTGATGTCCCGCCAGAGAAGCGGCCCGTCCGCAGGCGCAAGCCTGTTCTGCTGGTGCGGGACATCCGGCTGTTTCTCAACACCATCGACCACAGCATGGATGTGATGAAGCGTTCCGGCATCTCCGCCTCCTGCGGCCGGGAGGAGAGCGACGACGCCATTACATTGACCATCGTCATTCCCAAGGTCTCCCCCAAATGATATGCTCACCCTCTCCTTCCGGCTGACTGCCCTCCGGCGGGCGTATGCTCTGGGACGGCGGATGATCCGCGCTCTGGCGGGGCGGCGGTTCCGGGTGACTGTTTCACGTGAAACACTTCAAATTTCCTGCGCCGTACGCAAAAGGGCAGTCATTCGGGATACCTCCCCCGCTTCCGATTTCCCGGATGTTTCACGTGAAACAAATTTAGACGCCGAAAGAAATTTGGGCGAAATATCCGCCGTCCCCGTTGCAAACTTGTCGGAACTATACTATAATAAGGAGCAACGGGCGGAGTTGGAACAGACGCCGTTCAAGTCAGCGGAGGAGGCCGTTTTGCCCCTCCGGTCAGGTGGTGAGACGGTGGCAAGGCGCATTGTTGTGGCAAACCAAAAGGGCGGCGTGGGAAAGACCACCACCGCCGTCAATCTGGCTGCGGCCTTGCAGCAAAGGGGAAAGCGGGTGCTCCTGTGCGACTTCGACCCCCAGGCCAACGCCACCTCCGGCTTCGGAGTGGATAAAAACGCCGCCTCCCCCAACATCTACGATGTGCTCATCGACGGGGCGGATGTGCGCCGGGCCATTGTCTCCACCCAATGGGGAGACGTCATCCCCAGCAACAAGGCCCTGGCCGGGGCCGGCATTGAGATGACCGGCCTGGAGCGGCGGGAAATGCTGTTAAAGGACGCTCTGGAGCCGTTGGGCGAGGACTATGACTACATCTTCATCGACTGTCCTCCCTCTCTGGAGCTGCTGACCCTGAACGGACTGTGCGCCGCCGACAGCGTTCTGGTCCCCGTCCAGTGTGAATATTATGCGTTGGAGGGGCTCAGCGACCTGCTCTCCACCATCCGCATTGTGAAGCGGAAGCTGAACCGGAAGATCGAGCTGGAGGGCGTGCTGCTCACCATGTTCGACGGCCGCACCAACCTCTCCCTCCAAGTGGCGGAGGAGGTCAAGCGGCACTTCCCGGGGCAGGTCTACGCCACTGTGATTCCCAGAAACGTCCGTCTCTCCGAGGCCCCCAGCCACGGGATGCCGGTAATGGCCTACGATAAGTACAGCACCGGCGCCCAGGCCTACCTTCGGCTGGCGGAGGAATTTGTTGCAGAGTAAAGAGTAATTTGAAATACGAGGTGAACCGATCCCCTATGGCAAAACGAATGATGGCCTCCGGTCTGGGCCGGGGCCTGGACGCCCTTCTGGGCGAAGCGGCCTCCCAGCCGGAACAGGAGGGGGTCACTACTCTCCCCATCGAGAAGGTCCGCCCCAATCAGGCCCAGCCCAGAAAGCAGTTCAACGAGGAAAGCCTGGCTGACCTGACGGAGTCCGTCCGGCTCCACGGCATTTTGCAGCCCATCAACGTTCGGCTCATGGCCTCCGGCTACTATCAGATCATCTCCGGGGAACGCCGCTGGCGGGCCGCCCGGGAGGCAGGGCTGGAGGAGGTCCCGGTCATCGTCCTGGAGGCCGACGACCGGAAGGCCATGGAGCTGGGGCTGATCGAGAACCTCCAGCGGGAGGACCTGAACCCCATGGAGGAGGCCAGAGGCTACCAGACCCTGATCCAGGACTACGGCATGACCCAGGAGGAGGTGGCCCGGCAGGTGGGGAAATCCCGCCCGGCGATCGCCAACGCCGTCCGGCTGCTGGCACTCCCCAAAGAATTAACTGAGTATGTGGAGGCGGACATCCTCTCCGCCGGACACGCCCGGGCGCTGCTGGGTCTGTCCGACCCGGGAGAGATGAAGGCAGCCGCAGACAAGGTGGCTCAGCGGCAGCTCTCCGTCCGTCAGACGGAGGAGCTGGTCAGGCAGCTCAACCGTACCGCCCGACAGGAGGAGCCGAAAAATCCGGTCGTGCCGGAGGTGGACTACTCCGCCGCTGCCGCCCGGGAGCTGGAGGACAGCCTGGGCCGCCGGGTCAAGATCGTCTCCGGCAAGCGGAAGGGCCGTCTGGAGCTGGAATACTACGGCGTGGACGACCTGAACGAACTGCTGGAGGCGCTGCACCGCCTCCCGAAACGAAACTAACCCACCAGAGAGAAGAAGGAGCCAGACACCTATGCTGGATATCAAATTTGTCCGGGACAACCCTGACATCGTCAAGCAGAATATCAAAAACAAGTTCCAGGAGGAGAAGCTCCCCCTGGTAGACCAGGTCATCGACCTGTACGCCCAGAGCCTGGAGGCCAAGCAGGCCGCCGAGGCCCTGCTGGCCAACCGGAACAACATTTCCAAGCAGATCGGCATGCTCAAGGGCCAGGCCAAGAAAAATCCCGCCCTGGCAGAGGAGAACGAGGCGAAGATCGCCCAGCTCTCCGCCCAGGTCACCGCCGAGGCCCAGGAGCGGGACGCGCTGCTGGCGAAGCAGTCGGAGCTGGACGCCAAGGTCCGGGA
>JAJQHP010000063.1:2414-7909 GCA_021199695.1 Clostridiales bacterium | reverse complement strand
TGGTGTCGGCGTCCTCGGTAGCCTCAGCGTCCTCAGTGGTGTCGGCGTCCTCGGTAGCCTCAGCGTCCTCAGTGGTGTCGGCGTCCTCGGTGGTGTCGGCGTCCTCAGACTCCTCCTCCTCGGCTGCTGCGGCCTCCTCCTCGGCGGCGATGGCGGTCTGGAGGGCGATGATCCGCTCGAAGCAGGCCTGCCAGTCCATGCCGTCCAGGGCCTCGGAGGTCTCGAAGGTAGCGGCGTTCATCCACTCGTCGATCTGGGAGTTGTACAGGTCGGAGATATAGTCCTCCTCGATCTCCGCCATGGTGTCCTCGCTGTTGTCCAGACGGAGGATGACGAAGTAGCCGTAATCCGTCTCGTCGGTCATGCCGATCTCGCCCACCTCCAGGGTCTCGACCAGCTCCCGGAAGCCGTCTACCAGGGAGTCGTCGCTGTTGAAGGTGTACTCTTCGGTGTTCCCGTCGTAGTTGCTCTCCGTCTGGTACTCGGCGAAGGTGTCCTCCAGTTCGTCGGCGCTGACGTCCTGGAGGGCGTCATAGATGGCCTGGGCGGCCTCCTGCTGGGCGGCCCGGCCGTCGTCATCGTCATCCTCCAGGTCGGCGGTGTACAGCAGGATATACCGGCAGGTGTAATAGCCCTGCTCCTCGGCGTAGTCGGCAATGGTCTCGTCGGTGGGCTCATACTCGCCGCCCTCACCGTAGAGGTAATCCTGGAGGTTGGTGGCCTGGCAGGACTCCCGGTAGGCCTGCTCCAGACCCTCGGCGTTGGTGGTGTAGTACAGCAGGGCGTTGTCGTTGTAGTTGGCCAGCACCTCGGACAGGCTGCTCTCCTGGTCCTCGGTCAGGGTTATGCCATACTCGTCCGCCTTGTCGTTGAGTACGGCGTACATCTCGGAGATGTTGGAGGCCATATAGACCAGGGTGTCGGCCACGGTGGTGCCCTCGTCCTCGTCCACCACCTCGGTCACGTCAAAGGTGTAGCCGTAGTAATAATAATAGTAGTAGGAATAGTAGTTGTAGTAGTAGGTCAGCCAGTAGAAATAGAGGTTGGCGGGGATCTCGGTTCCGTCAGCGGTGATCACCGTGTCGCTGGCGGAGATGGTCCCGTCGGTGACATAGGCGATGGGGTCCTCCCGGGCCTCGTCCGGGACCTCGGTCAGGGTAATGGTGGTGTCCTCGGTGGAGTCATCGGTGGACTCGTCCGTGGTGTCGGAGGCGGTGGAGTCTGTGGCGTCCTCCGTCTCGTCGGTGGAGTCGCCGCAGCCGACCAACAGGCTCATCACCATCAGCATTGCCAGCAGCAGGGCGCCGATACGTTTCTTCATTTTCATCAAGTCCTTTCTGCGAAACCCGGAGCAGATCCCTCCGGGGATATGTCCAGACGCTTCTGCTATTGTATCAGAGCGGCGGCAAAATTACAACCGTTCTTACTAAAAAGTTCTTGATTCGAGCGTCCATGCGGGAACGGGCTGGGGCAACGCCGCCGATCCGGCGCGCCCCGGCCCCGCCTGTCCCTCTTCGGTCTGCACTGTCTGCCTCAAAATCGCAATTTCCCTCTGAAAATCCCCCTGTTTCCCCATGAAAAGTCGATTTTTGCCTGTTTGCTTCGCCGCCGCCCTGATAAAATAGGGCATCCAAAGAAAAGAGGAGGAGAGGCGATGACGATTTTACTTTGCCTGTTGGCCGCGGGAGCGCTGCCCCTGCTAGCCCTGTGGCTGCTGCTGAGAGGGGGCGGGACATGATCTCTCCGGACGGAGCAGCCGTACTCAGCGGCGGCGGGACGCCATATATTCTGACGGGAGGTGGACCCACATGAGCTATTATCCGGACATCAGCCGCTATCATCCGGTGGAGGATTGGAGTAAAGTCAGGGACGGCTGCCCCTTTCTCATCTCCAAGGCCACCCAGGGGACAGGCTATGTCGATCCCACCCTGGAGAAATTTGTTCAGGGGTGCGAGGCGAACCAAATCCCCTACTGGCTGTACGCCTATCTGGACAGAGGAGACGAGCTGGCCCAGGCAAAATTCCTGGTCAAGACCGTGAACGCCCTCGCAGGCCCGTTTTTCAGGGGCTACGCCCTGGACGTGGAGGCCGGGAATCCGGCGGCAAACGTCCAGGCAGCGCTGGACTACCTGGAGGGACTGGGGGGCAGGTGCATGATCTACACCATGTACGCCCAGTACGGCGTCTATAGGGCGGTCGTCACCGGCCGGGGCAGCGGCACCGCCTGGTGGGAGGCCCGGTACGGAAAAAACGACGGCAGCTACAGCAGCAGCTATCCCGCCCATGACGGAGCGGACCTGCACCAGTACACCAGCCAGGGGCGCTGCCCCGGCATCTCCGGCGGCGTCTGCGATCTGAACCGGCTCACCGGAGCGAAGGATGAGCGCTGGTTCACCGGGGAGACGGCCGCCAGCACTGCCACGACCACGACAGGAGGGTTTGACGTGAGCGCACTTTCAACCATTAAAAAGGGCAGCGCCGGGGCGCAGGTGAAGAGCCTGCAGAGCCTGCTCAACGGCAAGAACGGCGCCGGTCTGGATGTGGACGGCATCTGTGGCAGCAAGACCGTGGCGGCTGTCAAGGCATACCAGACGGCCCAGGGGCTGACGGTGGACGGCGTCTGCGGGGTGAACACCTGGACGCGCCTGCTGACAAAGTAGGCCGCCGGGCAGCGGAAAAGCAGGTCGGGGGATACGCCCTCGACCTGCTTTGTCGTCATATGCCGTATCAGAACTTGTCCGCACCGTTGGAGATGAGCAGGGTAGGCACCAGCCAGGCCAGCAGGAACACCAGGATGTTCACCGGGCTCAGGGAGGCGTAGGCGCTCATCAGGGTCAGGTAAAATCCCAGCAGTCCGCCGATCACCGAGGCCGCCACCGTCAGAATGGTGTTCAGCCGGACCACCGTCACCAGACGGCGGCCCCCCAGGATGGCGGCGGTATAGGCCTCCACCCCCTCCCGGAAGATCAGCGCCCCCAGCGTCTCGTTGTGGGGCTGGCCCTTGGCAGACAGGGCGAACCGGTGCTCCACCGAGGGATACTGCATCCGGTTCACCGGCAGGTGGAACCGCTGCCGCAGCACCGCCGGGGTGATGTTGAAGTCCCGGGTGGCCAGGATGGGATGAACACCGGCGGCGATGAGATAGTTCACCGCAGGCCGGACCTGGAGCGGCAGACTGTAGATCAGGGGGAACACCCCCTGGAGCTGCCCGTTGATGGCACAGAACACGGCGTTTCGCACCTGATAGCCCGGGCTGATCTCGATCTTCATCAGCTGCATAAAGTCCGCCGTGCCCACCAGCACCTGGTCCCCCCGGATCATGCCGGAAAACCCTCCGGCGTTGGTGTAGCTCAAATCGTCCACCCGGCGGTAGAAGCCGCCGTGGATGCGGACCAGGTCGTCAAACACTCCGGCCAGGCCCACGTCCGCCTCCCGGATGATGGAGGCGGTGCAGCCGATGAGCTTTTCCAGGGAGACATAGCCGAAGCTGCGGATGTCCTTCCGCTCCACCGAGCCCTCCGGGAACAGGTCCCGGTCGGTGAACACGATGCCCGCCTCTCCCTGCATGGAGGCGGCCCCGTCCCACCCGGCGATCACCGCACCGGCGGAGTGGAGACGCTTCACCAGCCGGGCGTAGGGCAGCCCGTAGGCCAGGGTGGCGGAGAGGGGCGTGGCCAGGATAAAGATGACCGACCAGCTCCAGATCAGCCGCTGGGGAGCGCCCTGTCCCACAGCGGACAGGACGCCGAAGACGATACAGGCGATCATCATCACCGGGGCGGCATAGCGGTACACCTGCTCTGCCCCGTCCAGGTCCTGCATCTGACGGCCAAAGCCCCGGGCGGACCCCGGCTCCTTCATAAAGGTGCCCCGGTCCTCCCATTTGCCCTCGTCCATGGTCAGACGTTCAAAGCTGGTCCGGGCGGCCACGTCCTCGGAGGAGCGCTTCTGCCCCTCCTTTTTCCGGCTGTTGCCCCAGGCCACCGTCCACAGGCTCAGCGCCGCAAAGCCGCAGAAGGGCAGCGGTCCCTCCCGGCTCAGGGCGGCATACCACACGGCATCGATCAGGGTGAAGATCACCCCGATGGAGGACAGGGTATTCAGTCCCGGACGGCCCCGGAACAGCTGGAGGATGCCCTCCAGCAGGGTGTCCAGGCCTATGACGCAGGCGGCCAGCAGTCCCGCCGCCAGCAACAGCCCGGTGATGCGCAGATCCTCACTCAGCAGCGTCCCGGTGAGGAAGGGAAGCTCGTCTCCTGCGATCGCTGTGACGGCCAGCAGAAGGACGGCGATGAGCAGCTGGAAAGGCAGACGGCCCCGGACGCTCCGCCAGCTGCCGTTGTAAATGCGGGCCAGCTCCCGGGGCGAGGTGTCCGGGATACGCCGGGCGGGATGCTTGTCCCGCTCCGGCTTTTTCTGTTTTTGGGGCTTGCGGGGCGGCCGCTCCTCATCGGTGCCGGGGATGTGCTGCTCGGCGATGCGGTGCATGGCCTCCTGCTCCTGTTCCTCCTCGCTCTCGCTCTGGAACATGGAGTCGGCAAACTGGTTGGCCCGCTCCTCCATCTCCTCCAGCTTCCGCTGAAGGAGGCCGGGCTGCTCCGGGGGCGGCATCTCCACCACATTGTTCTTTGGAGGGACAGGGCGCTTTTTCCGCCGGACCGGCGGGGAGGTCGGCTCCTCCCGGGGAGGCGGCGCTTCCTCCGGCTCCTCGTCGGCATGGGCAGCCCGCCGGGCGGCCCGCTCCTGCTCCCGGGCGCGGCGCTCCTCCTCCTGGGCGGTGCGGCGCTCTTTCTCCTCTGCGCGCCGCCGCTCCTCTGCGGCGGCCTTATACCTGGCCCACGCCTTTTGCAGATTGCCGCCTACAACGGCAGCCCCCGCAGCCACCCGCTGGAACAGACCGGGGCCGCGCTCCGGACGCTCCAGCAGGGACTCGTCCGGCACGCCTTCTTCCCAGTCCTCCGGTGCTTCGCCGTCGTCCTCGTCCTCACTGTCATCCTCGTCGTCCGCAGTGTCCGTTTGGGCCGTTTTTTCAACGGGAGTCCGGGGAAGCTCGGCCTCCCGGGGTTCCGGCTCGGCGGTTGGCTCCTGTTCCTCCGGGGTCAGCCCGGGGATGACCATTTGCTCCCAGTCCTCTTCCGGCTCCTCCGGGGCGGGACGGCGAGGCTCGATCTCCATCTCGTCCTGGTCAAAATCCCGGCGGTCGGCGGGGGCGCCGGAGGCCGATTCCTCCCGCTTACGGATGTTCAGGGTCAGCACCTGCACCCGGCGCTCCTCCTGGACGGAGGGCTTTTTCGGCGGCTCCCGGTATTCCGGGGTCTGGGCAAGCTTCTCCCACTCGGAATCGCTCAGCGGCACGTCGTCGGGGACCTCCTCCGGCTCCTCCGGGGGCGCTTCCACAGGCTCTGCCGTTTCCGGCTCTTCCTCCGGCTCCAGATCTTCTTCCGGCTCCAGATCTTCTTCCGGCTCCAGATCTTCTTCCGGCTCCAGATCTTCTT
>JAJQHP010000063.1:0-2314 GCA_021199695.1 Clostridiales bacterium | reverse complement strand
CCGGCTCCAGTTCTTCCTCCGGCTCCTCTGCCGTCTCCGGCAGCTCCGGTTCCGGCTGCGGCTCGACTGCCTCCGGGGCAGCGGGCGGCTCCTCCCGCCGCATATGGCTGGGGGGCAGAATGTCGGTGAGCAGCTCCGGCCCTTCGTCCGCCCTGGCGGACAGGTCCTCGTCTGCCGGGCCGTCGGGTATGTATGCCGACACCGGCGGCTGCTTCTGCGGAGGCTCCTCCTGGGGGCTCGGCCGCTCCCGCCGGAACAGGCGGAACACCGGCAGCTCCCACAGGGAGCGCCGGGGCTTTTTTGCGGGGGTCTCCGCCGTCGGCGGTCCCATCGGCGCAGAGGGCTCCTCCCCCGGTTCGTTTTCTTCCTCCGGCAGCTCCTCCGGGGATGTTGCCGGTTCCGGTTCCTCTGCCGTCTCCGGCTCCGGATCGGGAGGGACGGGCTCTGAGGCGGGAGGGGCAAGCGGCTCCGCCGCCTCCGTCTCCCATGCGCCCATCATAGAGCGGATCTGCTCCCGCATAATCTCCACATTGGAGTCAGCGCCCGGCTCGTCCGGCCGTCTGTTTTCGTTCGTCACAGTATCACCCTGTCTCATCATCCGTTCCCGCCCAGGCGCTGGCGCACCGCCTCATAGAGCAAAATCGCCGCCGCCGCAGACGCATTGAGTGAATTCAGCTTTCCCTTCATGGGAATACTGACGGTAAAATCGCAGTTCTCCGCCACCAGGCGGCTCATGCCGCTGCCCTCGGAGCCGATGACGACGGCGGCGGGGCCCTTCAGGTCGGCGTCGTAGAGGCTGACGCTGCCCTGGGCCGCCGTGCCGAACACCCAGAGACCCTCCTCCTTCAGCTCCTTGAGGCAGGCGGTCAGGTTAGGCACTCTCGCCACCGGCACATAGGACACCGCCCCGGCGGAGGTCTTGGCCACTACGGCAGTCAGACCGGCGCTCCGGCGCTTGGGGATAATGACCCCATGGGCCCCGGCGCACTCGGCGGTGCGGATGACCGCCCCCAGGTTGTGGGGGTCGGACAGCTCGTCGCACACCAAAATCAGGGGCGGCTCCCCCTTCTGCCGGGCGGCGGCCAGAATGTCCTCCACACTGGCGTACTCCCGGACGGCGGCGATGGCAATGACCCCCTGGTGGGCGTGGGTCTGGCTCATGTGGTCCAGCTTCCGCCGGTCCGCATCCACCACCACGATGCCCTTCTCCCTGGCCTTTGCCGCGATATGCCCCAGGGCGGCGTCCGTCTCTCCCCGGGCGATCATGATTTTGTCGATATTCGTCCCGGCCCGGAGGGCTTCGATCACCGCGTTGCGGCCCTCGATCACCCCGTCCGCCGGGCTGTCCGGCTCGGTACGCCGGTCTCTTCTGTCGTTCAATGGAGACACCTCTCGTTTCTCAGCGGCCACGGGGTCGCCCCATGGCCCGATAAATGCAGTATACCACATTTCGACGGCCATAAAAAGGTAGAATCCAAATTCTTCACAACTCTTTCGACATCCTTTTACAGAATGTTCACGGGGCTTTTTCTTGTTTTTGCCCCGGCCCTGTGCTATATTATACGATGATTAGTCACAGCCGCAGTCTGCGGCGGAAATGAAGAGGGTCATGGCCTTGAGCGATAACAACAAAAAAAAGAAGCCCAGCCAGAACGACAACCGGAAACGCAATATCACCGGCATCGTCACGCTGGTCATCTGGGCGCTGATTTTGACCATATTTGGCAACTACGTCCTCAGCCGCACGGAGGCCACCGGCTCGGTGGAGATTTATTTCAGCGAGCTGATCACCATGGTGGAATCCGACCAGGTGGAGGAGGTCATGCTGGAGTCCGGCAAGTACACCGTCACTCTGACCGAGGAGGGAGAGTCCGCCTGGCTGGAGGAATACTACGCCGAGCAGGGCTATAGCTCCGTCCCGGAGGACGCGGAAATGCCCACTCTGTACACCACTCCCCTGAGCTACACCGACTTCCTGGTCCTGCTCCAGGAGCACGGCGTGGCCTACTATTCCCCCTATCAGCAGAGCAGCGTTCTCTCTGAGATTCTCATCAGCTATGTGCTGCCCATGGCCATTATGCTGCTGGTGATGGTGCTCTTCTACCGCTTCGCCATGAGCGGCAGAATGGGCGGCGGCGGCATCGGCAACGTGGGCAAGTCCAACGCCAAGGTCTATGTGGAAAAGAGCACCGGCGTCACCTTCCGGGACGTGGCCGGTCAGGACGAGGCCAAGGAGTCCCTGGAGGAGATCATCGACTTCCTCCACAATCCCGGCAAGTATACCGCCATCGGCGCGCGGCTGCCCAAGGGCGCG
>JAJQHP010000141.1 GCA_021199695.1 Clostridiales bacterium | reverse complement strand
CCCCTCCACCGCCCCGGTGGAGCTCTCCCCCGGCTCCTGCCGGGAGAGGCCGGAGGTCAGCCGCCCGCCGCTCTGCCAGGACCGGACGCTCTGCCAGCAGATGCCGTCCTCCGTCCCGTCCTCGGCGGTGAAGTCCGGCGCGTCCATGTGGTAGGCTGCCGCCAGGTCCCCCATGCTGTCCGTCTCCAGACTCCGCCGGTAGAGGGAGAACCCCTGCCGCCAGGCCAGGGGGGTCTGACGGCTCAGCATGACACCCTCCGGTATCGGGCCAGGCTGTCCAAAATCTCCGCCGTCCCGGCCCGCAGCTCGGCGGGGGAGAGGTACTGCTCGGACTGGCTGATCTGCCCCTCGGAGTAGGCGGAGGAGCGGAGCCCGCCGCCCTCCAGCTCCCACCGGTCCCGCTGGTAGTAGAGGGCCGCCAGCTCCACCGCCTTGTAAAGGAACTGCTCCTCCAGAGCGCTCACGCCCAGATAGATCAGCAGCTCGCCCTCGGCGTCCAGCAGCTCGTCCTCCAGCAGCAGGACCACGTCCTCCTCGGGATTTTCCAGCCCCAGCTTTCTCGCCAGCCGCTCCAGACTGGACTCCATCTGCTCCGTGGTCATGGTCTTACCCCTTGTTGCAGGTCATGACCGCCAGAGCCTTGGGCTGGACCACCTTGGCCCCGTAGACGTGGAGCCCCTTTACGGCGTCGGAGAAGTTCTTCTCCAGCCGGTAGGCCTCCAGCTCCACCAGCTGCTCGGCGTAGGCCCCGGCGGCGCTGGTGCCGGCGATGACCTTGTACAGAGAACCGTTGGTGTTGGGGACATTGTTGGACAGGTGGATCTGGAACCCGGCGGCCTCGCCCACCAGACCGCCCTGGAGGATGGCCTGGTTGTAGCCGGTGCCGTTGCCCACGAACCGGGAGTCCTTCAGCAGCAGGCCGTGGTACCAGGGAGGCAGCACCACCCACCGTCCCAGCATGGGGACGTTGGCCTCGTTGAGCAGCACCCCCAGGTCCACCAGATAGTCGTAGGCGTCGGCGCTGGTGGGGGTGACGGCGGAACTGTCGTCATAGAGAATGTTGCCGCTGTCCGCCCCCTCCAGCAGCAGGGAGGCCAGATACTGGTCGATCACGTCGTTCATGCCGTAGCTGGCCCGCTGCATGGCGGCGTCCACCAGCTTGGGGTTGGACTGGGCGTGGTCCACGTCCTTCACCTGGAAGTTGAAGTACTTGGCCTTGTCGATGGTCAGGTCCTGCATGGAGCCGTCCAGCTCCTCCGGGTCGGCGATGTCCGCGCCGGTGTAGTCGCTGATGGTGATGTCCCCCAGCTGGTTGATGTGTACCGTGTCGCCATAGGCCCGGATCTCGCCCTCATAGTCCCGGTTCATCAGACCGGCGTAGACGTGGACGTTGTCCAGATGCTCCAGCAGCCGGGCGGACCAGATCTCAGGGATAAAATTGGAAAATGCCATTCGCTCTCATCCTTTCCTTATGTTGTCATTGTCGTACTGTGTCATTGCGTCTCCCGGAGCAGACCGGAGATCTGTTCCCAGTTCCGGTTGATTTCCCGGGGGGACATCCCCCGTACCTGCTCCCGGGTCAGCTCCCGGGGCCGGTCCGGCTCTCTGGGGGCGGCCTCCCCCCGCATCCGTCCGGCCACCGCCTGGGACAGGGCCTGCTGAAACAGCCCGGTGAACGCCTCCACCCGCTGGGCGGAGTCCTCGTCGCTCTCGCCGGTGATCCAGGGGGCGAAGCGGGCGTCCAGGCCCCGCTGCTGCAGGGCCTCCCCCACCGCCACCTGCCGGAGCCGCCGGTCAAAGTCCTGCCGTTGTCCGGCCAGCACCTGCCGCTCCTGCTCCAGCGTCTCCTGCATCTCCGTCTCCAGCGTCTGCCGAAGTCGGTCCTCCTCCCCCTGACGGTCCCGTTCCCAGTTGGCCCGGGCGGTGGCCAGGGCCTGGCTCACCTTCCTGTCATAGGCGGACTGATAGTCCCGATCCTCCCGGAGCAGCGTGTCCAAATCCGGCCGCTCCTGTCTCAGCTCCTCTGCGCTCATCTGACCTTCTCCTTTCCGTCCGGGCCGTTCCCGAAGGCCCGCCCCGTCCCGTTATGGTCACAGGCATTGCCTGCTGTCCCCTGTAGCTGCTCCTGACGGCGGAGATTCCGCAGCGCCTCCGCCGGGTCCCGGATAAACCAGAGCTGCCCCAGCAGCGTCTGGTCGTCCACCATCCCCCGGAGGCGGGTCACCATGTCCACCGTCTCGCTCTCGTTGATGGGCAGATTCCGGGTGAACACCACGTCCACCTCCGCCGCCGAAACCGGGGCCATCTCCCCCTTGACGGCCAGCCAATGGCTGTACAGCTCGAACCGCTCCCGCAGTCCCCGCTCCATCTGCCGCATCTTGCCCTGCACCAGCTGCTCCATCGTCAGCAGCTTCAGCTTCAGCGCCTGCCCGGAGGCGTTGCCGGAGAACTGCTCGTCGGACATATCCACCGTCAGGGTCATCTTGTGCATCTCCCGCACCAGGCTGTCCGCCAGCACCTGTACCCCTGCCTCATCGAAGGTCTTTTGGATGTACTCCGCCCGGGCGTCCAGGGGCGCCCCGTCGATGAACCGTTCCCGGAGCAGCTTTTCCTCCTCCCCGGGAGCCAGGGTCATGCCGAAGAACACCAGCAGGGCGTCCACGAACCGCCGCTTGTCGGTGAGACGGCTGGACATGAGATCGTCATAGGCGTCGATCAGGCTCATGATCTGCTCAAAGTCCCCCTGCCGCTCGGCGTTGTTCTCATAGGCGATCACCGGCACCGCCCCGAAATAGTGCTCCCGGGCCGGGCCGATGGGCCGAAAGGCCGCCGTCTCCAGGTCGCCGCTGACATAGTCCCGCTCCGTCCGGTCGGTGTAGCAGGTGACGGCGTAAAACTGCTCGCCGGAGGGCCGTTCCCGCCGCTCCCACACCAGGGCCAGCAGCTTGTTGTGCTCCACGGTGGCGTCGCAGAGGAGGATACCGTTTCGCGGGTCGATCCGGGCACTTCTGGGGTGGGGATTTGCCTCGCAGGAGGCATAGCACAGCTCCAGACAGTCCCCCATCACCCCCATGGTCTTGCCGATCTCCCGGTCCACCTGGCCGATGTGCTGCCGGTCATAGCAGGCTAGCAGGGGAGTGATGTCCAGCGTCCGCTGTCCCAGCAGTCCCTGGGCGTTCCCCCTGCTCCAGCTCTGAGGGTTAGGGTCATACTTCACGTCCGTCCCCAGATAGTACCCCAGGGCGATGTCCACCACATACCGGGCGTAGTTCACCGCCACCCGGCTCTCCCCCTCTCCGCCGCTGCGGCGAAGGATGTCGTGCTCTCCCCGATAGTACCGGTCCAGCCGCTGATACCGCCCGTTGGCGATCTCCGCCTTGCGGATGCACCACCGGAGCACCGCCGGGTCGGGATGCTCCGGGTCGGGGAGATCCTGTCTGTCCACATACAAAATCATCTCATTCACCTCGTATCTGAAATTGGCTTATAATCCTTTGGGCCGCTTCCCTGCATGGGCCTGGCTGCGGACCAGCACAGTGCTGACAAAGTACCGCAGGGCGTCCATACAGTGGTCGTGGTCCTTCACCGGCCGGTCCTGGCCGGTCTCGTCCTCGTCCCAGACGTAGCTGCGAAATTCCTCCACGGTGCGGACGCAGCCGGGAGAGAAGAGCAGCCGCTCCTCCCGGAGCAGGTCGCCCACCCGGCGGATGCCGGAGAGCACCTGATTGTCCGCCCCCAGGACGGGATAACCCCGCTGCCGGAGCAGAGCGATAAAGCTGGCCGCCGACGGGTCCACGATCACTGCCCGGGGCTTGACCCCGTCCAGAAACGCCTCCAGATCATCGGCGTACTCCCCGTCGGTCTTTTGCCGCATCCGGTCCCGGCCGGACCAGTAATACTCCCGCAGGCAGTACCACCGCCCCCGCTCCCCCTTCTGCCACAGCAGAAAGACGGTGGGGTTCTGGGTGCCGTAGTCGATGGAGACATAGCACCCCCGCCCGGCCTCCGGCAGCTGTTCCGTGACGTGGACCTCCGGCCGGAACATATCGTAGATCAGCCCCTTCGCCGCCGCCCAAAGCCCCTGGACGTACCGCTGGTAGAACACCCCGGTATACAGCCGCTCATACCGCTGCCGGATGGCAGGGGAGAGGGCGGGATTGTCCTCCATGGTGAAGTGGAGGTAGAGCAGGTTCCGCTCCTCCGCCCGGGTGAGCCAGCTCTGATAGAACCAGTGGGTGGGGCCCTCCGGGTTGCAGTTGAACCAGAATTTGGAGCCCTCTACGCTGCACCGGGCCAACGCCTGCTCCACAAAGGACCGGGGCATCAGCGCCACCTCGTCGAACAGCACCCCCGCCAGGGTCATGCCTTGGATGAGGGCGTAGCTCCCCTCGTCCTTGCCGCCGAACAGGTAGTAGTCGTTCTCGTGGCCGTTCATGCGCACGGTGAGCCGGTTCTCTCCCCGTCGCTCCTCGATGACGCACAGCCCCTCCATCCACTGGGGCAGCAGCCCGGACACGTTCCGCCGCAGGCTCTCGATGGTCTTGCCGCAGAGGGCGAACCGCTGCCGGTCAAAGGTCTCCATACTCCACAGCAGGAACCCCACCGCCATGCTCACCGTCTTGCCCGACCGCACCGAGCCGTCGCAGATGATGCCGTCACGATTCCGGAACGCCGGGTGCTTCCACCAGGTGAGCACCAGCTTCTGCCGCCTGCTGAATGTCCGGTAGTGCATCCCCTCTCAACTCCTCTCTCTCCCAGTCTCCCAGGGCCGCAAACAGATTGTTCTCCGCCGGAGGCCCCGGCTCCTCCTCTCCGCAGTCCCACACCTCCGGCTTCCGCCGTTTCAGCCATAGGCTGATGGCGGTGACGTTGGGGCTGACCTCCTTCTCTGTGGAAACCAGCTTGTCTCCCCGTTCGGTCTGCTCCGTCTTTTCCTCGGTGTACCGATAGCCCATGGCCGCCTTGAGCAGCGCCTCCTCCACCTGGTAGTCGGTGAGCTCCCCCGTCTGGGCCAATGCCGCCCCGATGGCCGGATACCGGCTCCGCCAGATGCGTAGCCCCAGGGGCTTAAGCCCCATCCGGCGGGCGATCTCCTTGGTTTCCACGCCGTCCCGCACCCAGCCCCGCACCAGGGCCAGTTGCTCCGGCTGCTGCCAGAACTCCGCCTGGGTCATGTCCTCTCCTCCTTCCCGCGCCGGTCGCCCCGGCGCTCTTGCTGAGTAAAGGATAGAACATTTGTGCCATTTTCGAAATGCAACAAACTGATTTTCAGCGAAAAAGAGGGGGAGAAAGAGTAGAAAGTTGTAAATCTGCGCAAATAAGCCCGGAGGCGCTCATCCGGCCGGGCGCATCCGGTCCGCGACGCAAAAAAGCGCTCCACGGAACAACAGATTCCGTGGAGCGCTTCTCATGGGGATAGTATTCCATTGTGATCGGTCTATAGACGAAAAAACCGCCTGGGAACGGCCCTTTCGGGTCCCGTTCCCAGGCGGTCGTGTCAAATTGATTTACTCCACCAGCATCAGGCATCCGTCCTCATCGTATTTCAGCGTCTGGATGTCGTACTTCTGGCTGCGGATGATCTCATTGAGCTTGATCTCCTCCGCCACGGTGCCCACAAAGGTGTAGCTGACCCCGTGCTTCTTCGCCCGACCGGTGCGGCCGATGCGGTGGATATAGTACTCGTTCTCGTCCGGCACATCGTAGTTGAACACCACGTCCACATCATCGATGTCCAGGCCCCGGGCGGCCACGTCGGTGGCCACCAGCACCCGGAGCTTGCCGCTGCGGAAGCTGGACAGGGTCTGCTCCCGCTCCTTCTGGGGGATGTTCCCGTGGATGGGTCTGGCGGAGATGCGGTGCTGCTGGAGCAGCGCCGCCAGGCGGTCGGTCATGTTCTTCGTGTTGCAGAAGGCGATGGCCCGCTCGTAGCTGCCGCCCTTGAGCAGCCCCAGAAGGGTGTTCAGCTTCTGGTCCCGGCTCTCCAGGAGGATACGGTACTGCTGGATGTCCGGCTTGTCCTCATTCACCGGCCGGACGGTGATCTCCACCGGGTCCCGCTGGTACACCCAGGAGATATCCATGACCTCCCGGCTGATGGTAGCGGAGAACAGGCCCAGGTTCTTCCGGCTGGGGATGGAGTCCAATATCTTGGTCACATCATCGATGAAGCCCATGTCCAGCATCCGGTCCGCCTCGTCCAGGATGACGGTGGTCACCTTGTCCAGCCGGAGGGTGCGCCGCTTCTGGTGGTCCATCAGCCGTCCGGGAGTGGCTACCACGATCTGGGGGGCATTTTTCAGCTGCTTGATCTGCTTGTCGATGGGCTGACCGCCGTAGAGGCAAACCACCCGCACTCCCTCCTGAAAGGCGCACAGGTCCTTCAGCTCGTCCCGGATCTGGATCGCCAGCTCCCGGGTGGGGGCCAAAATGAGGGCCTGGACACTCTCGGAGGCGCGGTCGATGTGCTCCAGGATCGGGATACCGAAGGCAAAGGTCTTGCCCGTTCCCGTGGGAGCTTTGGCCACCACGTCCTTCCACTCCATCAGCGGCGGGATGGCCCCGCCCTGGATGGGAGTTGCCTGGACAAACCCCTTCTTGTCCAGAGCCTGCATGATCGCCGGGGACAGCCCCAGCTGGTCGTAGCGCACGTCCTCGCTGCACTCAACGCCATTGATTTCCATGGATTTCGTTCCTTTCCGGCATCCTGTGCCAGATACAGCTCCCCTTCCGGCCCCTTCGCCGTCCGGTGTGTGGCGCACGTTTCTGCTCGATTCACATTCCTGTTCATTGTAGCATACCCCTTTCCCCTTGACAAGCGAAAAGTCCGCAGGTTTTCGACCATTTCCGCCCCCGTGCATCCCCCTCTCTTGCATTTTAGGACAAGTCATGGTATAGTACCGTTAAATAACGGTGGGCAGCTGTGTCCGCCCACGCAGGAAGGTATTCTCTATGAGCGAGCAGGCCGTAGAACAGGCCCCGGTGTCCATCACCGCCGAAAACATTCATCTGAGCTATCGGAGCATCGTCCCCGTCTCCATGCAGGGCAAGAAAAAAGCAGCTCCCACCGGCAAGCCCACCGCCGCCTCCAATGACGAGGCCTCCGGCATCTCCGCCAACGTCCTCTCCTCCTTCTCCCGAAAGGGCCGGGTAGAACACTTTGAGGCGCTCCACGGCGTATCCTTTGAGATCCACCGTGGGGAGATCGTAGGCCTGGTGGGCAAAAACGGCAGCGGCAAGTCCACCCTGCTCCGGGTGCTGGCCGGCATCTTCGAGCCTGACGAGGGAAGGGTGGACCTTCACGGCTCCACCGTCTCTCTGCTGGCCCTGGGGGTGGGCTTTCTCAAGCAGCTCTCCGGTCGGGATAACATCTATCTCTCCGCCATGCTCCTGGGCTTCTCCAAGGAGCAGATCGACGCCCAGATCGATGAGATCATTGAGTTCTCCGAGCTGGGAGATTTTATCGAGCGGCCGGTCAAAACCTACTCCAGTGGCATGGTCTCCAAGCTGTCCTTCTCCATCACCGCCATTCTCAAGACGGACATCATCCTGGTGGACGAGGTCCTCTCGGTGGGCGATGCCAAGTTCCGGAAAAAGAGCCTGAACAAAATGCTGGAGCTGATTTCGGAAAAGAGCCGCACGGTGGTCATCGTCTCCCACGACGCCAAGACGATCCAAAGGCTGTGTACCTCCGTGATCTGGCTCCACGACGGGGACATCCGCATGATCGGGCCCACCAAAAAGGTCATGCCCGCCTACCGCAAATTCATGGATGACGAGGAGTGAGCTTCCCCTCCCCTCAATCACACCATCCGCTCCTCCAGCCCTGGCGGGGGAGCGTTTTTCTTCCTATGACCCACCGCGGACGAAGCCTGCAAATAAAAAGTCAAGCCCCAAATGAGCTTGTATAAGAAAATATTT
>JAJQHP010000021.1 GCA_021199695.1 Clostridiales bacterium | reverse complement strand
CTGGAGCACACCCACGCCAGGACGGCGGTGATCGGGCTCTCCGGCGGGCTGGACTCCACTCTGGCCATTCTGATCGCCAAGACGGCCATGGATATGCTGGGCCGCCCCGCCAGCGACATTCTGGCCGTGACCATGCCCTGCTACGGCACCACACAGCGGACGAAGTCCAACGCCGTCCTGCTGGCGGAGGAGCTGGGGGCGACGCTGAAAACGGTGGACATCGGCCAGGCCGTCTCCGTCCACTTCCGGGACATCGGGCAGAGCATGGACGACCACTCCGTCACCTTTGAAAACGGGCAGGCCCGGGAGCGCACCCAGGTGCTCATGGACCTGGCCAACAAGACCGGGGGCATGGTGATCGGCACCGGCGACCTCTCCGAGCTGGCGCTGGGCTGGGCCACCTATAACGGCGACCACATGAGCATGTACGCCGTCAACGTCTCCATCCCCAAGACGCTGGTGCGCCATCTGGTGGCCTATGTCCGGGACGACGCGGCACAGCCTCAGCCCCGGCTCTCCGCCGTCCTCCAGGACATCCTGGACACCCCCGTCTCCCCGGAGCTGCTGCCACCGGAGCAGGACGGGCAGATCGCCCAGCGGACGGAGGAGCTGGTGGGTCCCTATGAGCTCCACGACTTCTTCCTGTACTATGTCGTCCGCTGGGGCTTCCGGCCGGGGAAGGTCTACCGCCTGGCGGTATACGCCTTCCGGGGACGGTATGAGCCTCAGGTCATCCTCCGCTGGCTGGAAAACTTCTACCGCCGGTTCTTCGCCCAGCAGTTTAAGCGCTCCTGCCTGCCCGACGGCCCCAAGGTGGGCACCGTCACCCTCTCCCCCCGGGGAGACTGGCGGATGCCCAGCGACGCCGTGGCCCGGCTGTGGCTGGACGAGGTAAACGAGCTGAAAAAGAGAGAGGGTATTTGCTGATATGAACGTCTATCTGGATCTGTTCCTCACCTTTGCCCGGGTGGGGGTCTGCACCTTTGGCGGGGGCTACGCCATGCTCCCCATCCTCCAGCGGGAGGTGGTGGAGAAAAAGGGCTGGGCCACCGACGCAGAGCTGACCGACTACTACGCCATCGGCCAGTGTACCCCCGGCGTCATCGCCGTGAACACTGCCACCTTCATCGGCCACAAGTACAAGGGCATTTTGGGCGGCATCGTGGCCACCCTGGGGATGGTGTTCCCTAGCCTGGTCATCATCTCGGTCATCGCCGCCTTTCTCCAGAACTTTGCGGACAACCCCTATGTCATCCACGCCTTCAACGGCATCCGGGCCTGCGTCTGCGTGCTCATCTTCAACGCCGTCATGAAGCTGCGCAAGTCTACCGTGATCGACATGCCCACCGCCGTCATCTTCCTGGTGGTGTTTCTGCTCTCCGCCATCTGGGGCGTCTCCCCCGCCATCCTGGTGCTGGTCTGCGGGGTCATCGGCCTGGCCCTGAAGCTGATGCAGGAGCGCCGGGGACAGAAGGGAGGGGATGAGGCGTGATGCTCTACCTCCGTCTGTTCTATGAGTTCTTCAAGGCGGGCCTCTTCGCCGTGGGCGGCGGCCTCGCCACCGTCCCCTTTCTCACCGACATGGGCGTCTCCACCGGCTGGTTCACCAACGCAGAGCTGGCCAACATGATCGCCATCTCCGAGTCCACCCCCGGCCCCATGGGGGTGAATATGGCCACCTATGTGGGCTTCGAGGTGGGAGGCGTCCTGGGTGCAGTCGTCGCCACCCTGGGTCTGGTCTGCCCCTCCATCATTATCATCATCATCATTGCGGCCTTCCTGGAAAAGTTCCGCAGCAGCAAGTACGTGGAGTACGTCTTTTACGGTCTGCGGCCCGCCTCCACCGGCCTGATCGCCGCCGCCTGCTGGGGGGTAGTGACCATCTCCCTGCTCACCGTGCTGAGCACCGAGGGGGCGATCGTCACCTTCTCCCTCAACTGGCAGCTGGTGCTCCTGGCGGCGGTGATTTACGCCTGCACCCATCTGGATCGGCTGAAAAAGCTCCACCCCATCATCTGGATCGCCCTGTCCGCCGTGGTGGGGATCGTGTTCCAGATGTGAACAATGCACAGCAAAGGCCCGGAGTTTCTGGCTCCGGGCCTTTTCGTTTATCTCTTTATGCCTTTTTCTTCGGGTATGCCGCCCGGAGGATGTCCGTCAGCGGCATTTGGAACAGGTTCAGATGCTCCTCTGCCCCCTCCGGCTGGATCAGGTCGCCGGACGGCGCAAAGACGGCAAAGCACTCGTCCTCCGAGATGACGCTGTCCACCATACGGCTGTCTCCCAGAATATCCCACGGGATGGTGCGGTAGTGCTGAGACTGCCGGACCTGGACGGCGGATTCATAGGCCTGCTGACGTACCTCCGCCGGGCAGTCCTCTCTGGGCGCCAGCACGGTAAACGCCGCCCCCAGTGGCTCGGTACAGGCAAACAGCTCGCCGCTCCTGATATCTGCCAGCTCCTCCGTACCGTAGGGGACATAGACGGCGTAGAACAGCCCCCGCTCCCGCATCCGGCGGCAGACCTCCTCCGCCCCGTCCTCGTAGCGGACCGCCGGCAGCAGGTTGTATAGGGGAGCGGCCTCCTCCAGCAGAGTCTCATCCCACTCCTCCGGGGTGCAGAACAGGGCAAAGGCGCAATCCTTGTACTTCCGGGGCAGGGCCAGCAGCTCCGCCGCATTTCCCTGGGAGAAGAGCTGCCAGAAGTAGATGCCCAGCTTCCGCCCCTGGTCGATGAGACTGCAATAGGCTTCCTCCCGCTCCAGGTACCGATCTCCGTTGAGGATGACGCTGACGAGCCATGGGATGTTGTACCCCTCGTCGGCCTCTATCCTGCGGATGGTCTTGGCCCCGCTGGTGCAGCTGTTGTAGCCCAGGTTCATTCCGAAGGTCATCAGCCGGTCGGTGTCTATCCGGTTCACCAGGTCGTAGACCAGCTCATAATAGGCGCTCTGCTCATTCTGGAGCAGCCGCTGGGCAGACTCAAAAAACGCCCGCTGAAAGCGTCCATGGCAGAAATTCAGCGCCAGGTCCACCATATTCCGGATGCCCCGCCGGGGCGTGCGCTTTAGCTCTTTGATTGCCTCCCGGGCGGTGATCTCGATCAAAATACGGGGAATGTTGTTCTCCATCCGACCTGCTCCTTCCTGTGCTGTCGCTTCGCCGTCAGTGTAATACACGCTGCCGCCGGGGGCAACGGACAAATTGAGTTCTGTGTCCGAATCGGCGTTTTTTCAGCCAAAAGAATCACGACATGGTGGTGAACAGCCCGTCCCTGGCCCGGACCAGTCCGTCCACAAGGGCGTCCACCTCCTCCCGGCGGGTCCCGCCGGAAAAGGACACCCGGAAGGAGCCGTCCCGCTCCCCCTTGCTCAGGCCCATGGCGGCGTAGACGTGGCTGGGCTTTCCCCGGTGACAGGCGGAGCCTGCGGAGACGCAGACCCCCATATCGCCCAGCACCCGCACCAGCACCTCCGCCTTGTATCCCGGCAGGGTCAGGGCCAGGATGTGAGGGGCGGTCCCCGCCCCGATGCGCCTGGCCTCCGGCACCCGGAGGGCCAGCTGCTCCAGAGTGTAGGCTTTCAGCTCCTCCATGTGGGCCACGTCCCGGTCAAACCGTTCTTTTCCCTCCCGGCAGGCGGCGGCCAGGGCGGCGATCTGGGCGGTGGCCTCGGTGCCGGAGCGGAGGCCCCGCTCCTGTCCGCCCCCCAGAATGAACGGCTCCAGCCCCAGGCCGGAGCGGATATACAGAGCGCCCACTCCCTTGGGGGCGTGGATTTTGTGGCCGCTGACGGTCAGCAGGTCCACCCCCAGCTCCTTCGGAGTGAAGGGGATCTTCAAAAAACCCTGGACCGCGTCGGTGTGAAACAGAGCCCTGGGCGCCAGCCGCCGGGTCAGCCGGACCGCCTCCCGGACGGGGAGGACGCTCCCCAGCTCGTTGTTCACCAGCATCATGGACACCAGCACCGTATCCGGCCGGAGAGCGGCCTCCAGCGCCTCCAGGCGCACCGAGCCGTCCCGGTCCGGCGGGAGGAAGGTCACCTCGTAGCCCGCCTGCTCCAGACGGCGGCAGGGCTCCAGCACGGCGGCGTGCTCGATGGCGGTGGTGATGATGTGCTTGCCCACCCGGCGGTTTTTGTGTGCAGCGGCCTGAATGGCCCAGTTGTCCCCCTCGGTGCCGCAGGAGGTGAACACCACCTCCTCTGCCCGGCAGCCCAGGGCGCGGGCCACCGTCTCCCGGTCCTGCCTGACCCGGGCGGCGGCCCGGCTTCCCAGGGGATACCGGGAGGAGGGATTGCCCCAGCCCTCCCGCATGGCCTCCAGCGCCGCCTGGGCGGCGGCCTCGCTCACCGGAGTGGTGGCGGCATTGTCCAGATATGCAGTCATTGACGCTTGCCTCTCTCACAGGGCCGGTTTCGGCCCGTATCAATAGATGATCTCCACCTCGTCCTCACTCACGCCGCAAGACCGGCAGAAGTTTCGCCGGTCCTGCGGGGTGCGCAGGAGCATAATCTCCTCCAGCCTGCCCGTCTCCCGGTCCCGGAGACAGGCGGTCTGTTCCCCGGTGCAGATGCTGGCCCGGATGACCGGCTGCTGCCGGGCGGGGTCGTAGGCCAGGGGCCGGGGCCGCTTCCGTTGGAACCACATGGGCACGCTCCTCTCTGGGCGAGGTGGAAAGATTTCCCTGTTTTCGGTATCGATATTGTAGCAGTATTGTGAGAGTTTTGCAAGGGAAATACAGGTTGAAACGTGGGGGATGACAGAGCACCCCCTTGCCTCCCTCTCTGAGGGAGGTGGCACGGCGAAGCCGTGACGGAAGGAGAGCGGCAGATACTGTCCATGCGCTGAACCTTTCCGGCGAATTCGCCGGGAGTGCATAATTGACCGGTACTGCGTACCGCTCTCCCTCAGTCGCCTGGCGGCGACAGCTCTACCGCCTACGGCGGCACTTCGCCTCAGAGAGGGAGCCAGAGAAGAAGCGGGCCGAGCCCCGTCAAAGGCTCGGCCCGCAGGCGTATTTGGTTTACTCGTCCTCAGTGATGTCCGTATCGGCCTCGTCCTCGGAGGTATCTTCCTCCTCCGTCTCGCCGGTCAGGATGGACACCAGCTCGTCGGCGATGGCCTCCACATCCTCCCGGTCGCAGAACAGCCGGGTCTCCCCGTTGAGCTCCGCCAGGCAGGAGGAGCTGTCGTACTGGTAGAAGGTGAGCGTCACCGTCTGGTAGGTGTCGGTGTTCCGGTGGAAGGTGAAGGAGGCGATGGCGCTGCGCTCCGGGGTGGCGGAGTCATCGCTGTCGGTGGAGGTGAGGTCGTTCAGGTCGTCCAGCGTGTCCTCAATGTCCACTTCCTCGCCGTCCAGCAGCCAGACCGTCTCCTCGGAGGTCTCGCCGTCCTCGTCCTCCACCTCCCGGGTGGTGCGTTCCGCCGTGTAGGTGACATCGTCAATGGTGATCTCTGCGGAGGTGACGGTGTCCCAGTCCATCAGGAGGATGTCGTCCGGCCGGAGGTCGTCATAGCCGGTGTACAGCAGGACATCACACACATCGGCGTCAATGAGATAGACCATCTGGGAACCAGCAATGCGGGCATAGCAGGAATCGCCCTCATAATAGTCCCCGATCTCCAGGGCAAAGGAAGCGTCCCGCTCCTCCGTCTCGTAGATCGTCTCCCCGTCGTCGTCCGTCTCGCCGGTGTCCACCTGCACCGTCTCGGTGTAGGCCACCGTCACCGTCACCGTGGGCTCATCCAGCCCATAGTCAGCCAGCTCGTCCTCGTCGGCGTTATAGTCTGCGCAGGACTCCCAGGAGAGGGACTGGACATAGTCCAACAGGGCCTCGGTGGTGTCGTTGTCCAGGGTCAGGTAGTCCTCCCCGTCCAGCAGGAACCAGGTGTACTCGTCGCTGTAGGCCAGACCGCTGTTCTCCAGATAGTAAATATCCAGGGTCTGGGTCTCGGCGTCCACCGTCACCTGGCTGATGTCGGACAGGTCGGGGAGGGTCTCCATCTCGATCAGGTCGTACAGGCTGTAGGTGAAGGCAGAGAGCAGGCTGTCATCCACGATATAGACGTTCCCGTCTCCGTTGGAGAGGTAGTAGCCCCCGTCCAGGGTGTTCTCGTCCCCGATGAGCAGCTCCGTCTCCTCTCCGTCAACCGTGACGGTGACGGTGCAGGCCGGCTCCTCCAGGCCGTACTCGGACAGCTCCGCCGGCTCCTCGATGGTCTTGGTGACCGTCACCCCCGCCAGGGCGGAGACCATGCTCTCGGGATAGCTCTCATCCAGGGGGAAGCTGTCGTCGTCAGCGTCCGTCCAGCTCTCCCCGTCGCTGGTCAGGGAGACTGTCTCCCCGTCATAGGTCCAGGACAGGCCGGTGACGGCGTCCGTGTCCAGGTCGGACAGGAGATAGACCGTCTCCACCTCCTCCACCTGATTGTCCGGGTTCAGGAGGGTGGCTGCCGTGGTGGCCAGGATGAGCACCAGCAGGACGCCCAGCAAAATCAGCAGCGTAGTGCTGCGGCTTCTCCGTTTCATGCTCTCCGCCTCCTGGCCCAGATACAGATGCCGATCACCAGATAGATCACGGGCAGTATGATGACCACAGCCAGGGTCATGGCGGAGGCCGAGGCGCTGTCGATGGTCAGGTACTCAGAGACGATGCTCTTGCTGCGGATGGAGATGCTGCTCTCCTGGCCGCAGATCCAGTTGACGGCGTTGAGGAAGAGGTTCTGGTTGCCTCCGGAGACGGCGGTGTTGGTGTCGTCGTCCAGCAGAGAGGTGGCGCCCACCCAGACGATCTTGCTCTCCGTCTCGTCGTCGTTGGTCTTGGTGATGGCCACCGCCAGGTTGAAGGGGCCTTCGATGTCCCCGCTCTCCTGAGAGTAGGTGGTCATGGCCCAGCCGTCCACCTTGGAATAGGCCTCGTCAGAGGTGGTCAGCAGAGCGCTGACGGACAGGCTGTCATCCAGGTCGTCCGCAATCTCCAGTCCCTGGGCGATGGGGATGAGCACATAGTAGTTGTCAGAGATGAGGGGAGAGGTGATGGTATGGCTCTCCAGCTCCGGCAGCAGATAGTAGGGATAGCCATAGGCGTAGTTGCTCTGGCTGCCCTCCACCACGATGCCCTCCACCGTGGTGACCCCGTAGTCCGCCATCAGCGTCTCCAGGTTGGCCAGTGTGTCGTCCTCCTCCGGGGTGTCGGTGAGCAGGAACAGGTTGCCTCCGGCAGAGAGATAATCCTGGAGCAGTTCCAGCTCCGTCTCGGAGATGTCGCTGGAGGGGCCGTAGATGAGGATACAGTCCGCATCCTCCGGGACGGCCTCCACCGTCAGCAGGGACAGCTCCTCGATCTCCACATTCTCCTTCTCCAGGGCGGTCTCGAAGTCGGAGCTGAGACTGGACTCCCCGTGTCCGGTGAGGACGTAGATCTTGGGCAGGTCATCGCTGGTGACATAGCTGATGGCGCTGGTCAGGTTGCTCTCACCGGCGAAGCTGATGTCGTAGGTGCCGGTGGTGTAGTGGTCGCTGTAGTCGTACTCGTAGAGGTCGCTGGCGCTGACGGTGGTATACCGGTCGCCGCACTCCACGATCAGGTCGTTGTTGGTGGCCCCGTCCAGGCCGTACTGGGTGACGAAGGTGGGATAGACGTCCGGGTCCTTCTTCACCACGGAAACATGGTCGCTGAGAGACTCATACCGGCCCAGGAGGTTTTCCAGATAGGCATCCTCGCTGCCGCTCTGCACCACCCAGTAGATGGTCACGTCCTCCTCCAGGCCGCCCACGATCTGCTCCGTCTGGGAGGAGATGGAGAATACGCCGGAGGCGGTGGTGTCCAGCTGAGTCCAGCTGGAGGGGAGAGCGTTGACGAATAGGTTTACCATAATGGCAATCGCCAGCACGATGGCCGCCGCCACCACGCTGTAGCCGCCCACCCGGAAGTTCCGGGTGCGGAAGCTCGCCCGGAATTTGGCCATATCCGGCCGGGGAAGCCGGAACTTTTTCTTCTCCTG
>JAJQHP010000060.1 GCA_021199695.1 Clostridiales bacterium | reverse complement strand
CAATGACGTGGTGGTGGTGCTGTCCGCCCAGGGAGACACCACCGACGACCTCATTGAAAAGGCCGCCGAGCTGAACCCCCGCGCATCCAAGCGGGAAATGGATATGCTCCTGTCCACCGGCGAGCAGCAGTCCATCGCCCTGTGCGCCATGACCATCGAGGCCCTGGGCTTCCCGGTGATCTCCCTCACCGGCTGGCAGGTGGGAATGAAGACCAACCGGAACTACGGGGACGCCCGCATCACCCGTATCGACAAGGACCGGCTGGCTGCCGAGTTGGGCCAGCGGAAGATCGTCCTGGTGGCGGGCTTCCAGGGCATCAACCGGTTTGACGACGTAACCACTCTGGGCCGGGGAGGTTCGGACACCTCCGCCGTGGCCCTGGCCGCCGTTCTCCACGCGGATATCTGCCAGATCTATACGGACGTGGACGGCGTCTATACCGCCGATCCCCGGCTGGTAAAGGACGCCAAGAAGCTGGATGAGATCACCTACGATGAGATGCTGGAGTTGGCGACTCTGGGCGCTCAGGTGCTCCACAACCGTTCGGTGGAGATGGCGAAGAAGTACAAAGTGAACCTGGAGGTGCTCTCCAGTTTTTCCGGGAATCCCGGTACCAAAGTCAAGGAGGTCGTCAAAACCATGGAAAAGTCTCACATCAGCGGTGTGGCTAAGGATAAAAATATCGCCCGTCTGGCCCTGGTGGGCCTGAGCAACCATCCCGGCGTGGCCTTCCAGGTATTCTCTCTGCTGGCCCGGGAAAAGATCAACGTGGACATTATCCTCCAGTCCATCGGCCGGGAGGATACCAAAGACATCAGCTTCACCGTGGCCCGGTCCGACCTGGAGCGCGCCCGGGAAATTCTGGAGCGCCATGCCCCCGCTCTGGGCTTTGACCGCATCGAGGTCAACGACCACTGCGCCAAGGTCTCCATCGTGGGCGCCGGCATGATCAACAGCCCCGGCGTGGCCGCCACCATGTTTGAGGCCCTGTACGATGCAGGCATCAACATCAACATGATCTCTACCAGCGAGATCAAGGTTTCCGTCCTGGTGGATGAGAAGGACGCAGACTATGCCGTTCAGGTCATCCACAACCAGTTCTTCCAGGAATTTGAGCGCCGCCGCTGAGCGGACGCCCCGTAAAGAAAAATCGGCCGGGTCGATCAGACCCGGCCATTCTGTTGCAGTTTGTCAGCTTACGCTGTCGATGTCGATGATGCCGTACTCCAGCTTGACTGTGAGGATACGCAGTACGCTCTCGTCGATACGGCTCTCGGAGACCGTGCCGTCCGCCACAGCGCCCTCCAGGGCGCTGACGGCAGCGGACAGCTCCTCCGGCATGAGCAGAAGGTCTACCCCCGCCTGCACTGCCAGAACGGCGGCCTCGCCGGAGCCGTACTGGTCGGTGATAGCCTCCATGGAGAGAGAGTCGGTGACCACCAGCCCGTCAAAGCCCAGCTCGCCCCGGAGGATATCCGTGACCAGGTAGGACGACAGGGAGGCGGGAACGCTGTCTCCGGTGATGTTGGGGGTGGAAATGTGCCCCACCATGACCAGCTCCGCCTCGGCGTCGATGCCCGCTTGGAAGGGGAGGAACTCCGTCTCCCGCAGCTCGTCCAGGGTCTTTGTGGTCTCTGCCAGACCGTAGTGGGAGTCGGTGGCGGTGTCCCCGTGGCCGGGGAAATGCTTCAGACAGCAGAGGATACCCCCGCCCCGGAAGCCCTGGACCGCCGAGGCAACCAGCTCCGCCGCCTCCTCTGCATCGCTGCTGAAAGCGCGGCTGCCGATCACCGGATTGTCCGGGTTGGTGTTTACATCGGCTACCGGGGCGAAGTCCAGGTTGAAGCCGAACCGGGTGATCTCGCTGCCGATGGTCAGCCCCACGTTGTAGGCGGCGTCTGTGCCCTGGGCGCCGACAGTGGCCATATTGGGGAAGGAGGTGGTCCCCATAGCGGAGTTGCGCCCGATCCGGGCCACCGTTCCGCCCTCCTCGTCTACGGCGATGAACAGCCCCAGCTCGCTGTAGCTCTGGGTGTTTTCGATCATAGAGGTGCACTGGTCCGGGGTGAGGATATTCCCGGCAAAATAGACCAGCCCGCCTACGGGGTAATCCTGGAGCGCGGCCTGGGTGGCAGCTCCGCCCACAGTGGCAGTGCCGGAGATGCCCGTCAGCTCTTCCGGGGTGACGATGAACAGCTGACAGACCTTCTCATGAAGGGTCATGCTCTCCAGCAGCGTCTGGGCGGCCTCGTCTGTGGTCAGGGCCTGAGAGGGACCGCCGGTTTCCGCTTCGGTTTCGTCCGGCGAGGCAGACCGCTCGTCTGTAGAGCTCTCTGTTTCTGAGCTGTCCGCTTCCGGTTGAGCGTCGTCCTCCGCAGAGGGCAGCGCTTCCTCCGTGCCTGAAGCTTCAGCCCCGGTCTGAGACCGGTCGCTCTCTCCGGATGCCTCCGTACCTGTGGCGGCCTCTGCCGTCTGGCTGGACTGAGCGGCCTGTTCCGCCGCCTCCCGGGCTGCGCGGTCGGCTGTGTCCTTGGCGTCCTGGCGGCCGGTATCCTCCGTGGAAACGGTGTTTACAACGGCGTTGGAGGTGGCGGTTCCCTGGGTATAGTCCCAGAATTTGACTGCGGCAAGGGCCAGGCCGCCCAGCACCACCGCAAAGATCAACAGGTAGGGAATCAGGCTGGAGTAATGTTTTTTGCGATTTCGGTTCGACATATGGCAGCACCTTCCTCTGAGAATATAGTAAATCGTTTTCAGGTCAGATGCAACGGAACAAAACCTGAATTCTTCTGAATTCTACGGAAAACAGGCTGGATACAGGACGATATAGAAAAAGCGTCCGACAATGCACTGCTGTGCATTGCCGAACGCCGCATTTGCGGATAAGCCCCGCCGTGGCCGTGTGACCCAGTTCAAACCTGCACAGAATGGCAGGTGGGACGCTTCCGCCTGGCTTTGCTGCTTCCAACTTCCGGCGCAAACGGCGCAGGGAGGCCTGCAAACCACCAGTCGAGAGGTGCATCCCGTATTTGAATTGTGGGTTTAAATATGGGCCATCACGCACCGGGCAGGGCGCGGGTGACACTGGGATAGGTCTTAGTCCTCGTTCTCAGAGGAGTCCTCCTCCTCATCCTCGAACATGGACTCCATAAACAGCTGATAGACGGCGTTGAGCTCATCCTCATCCTCAATGGTGACCAGCTCCTCCTCATCGCCGTTGTCGGAGACGACCCGGAGGATGATCATGCCGTAATCATCGTTGTCCTCGGCAGTCTCCGCCTCGTCCTCGGGGATGGTGGGGAAGAAGGACATATAGACGGAGCCGTTGTATTCCACGGTATCCAGATACTCCAGCTCGATCTCGTTTCCGTCCTCATCCGTCAGGGTAATAAAGGTGCTCTCGAACTCATCGCCCATGCGCACTCACCGGCCTTTCTGTTTCATGCCCCTATTGTACCCTGTTACCGGGAAAAAAGCAAGAGGCGCAGCGGCTCAATTTTTGGGATCTGGCCAAAAACAGCGTTTTGACGGTATTATGACAAAGGAAGCCGGACGGGACGGAGACGAAATTGTCAAGACTGCATAAAACCGGCTCAGGAGCTGAGATCCTCCAGCAGCGCCGTCAGCGCCTGCTCGTCCTCCGCCGGGATGCCAGTCTCCAGGGCCTGACGATCCTGCTGAGGGAGCAGGGCAACGGAGACCCCGGTATGGAGAACGATCTCCCCCTCCCGGAGAATACAGATCTCTCCGTCCACTGACTGGAGCATCCAGGGAGAGGCGGCTGATTCCTCGTCCTGGGGCAGGGAGACGGCGGCCTGTTGCCACACGGGGACCTGGGCGCGCAGAAGTGACTGGCGCTGCCAGGTCAGAAGCAGAGCGGAATACAGCGTCAGTCCGGCCAGAGCCAGGGCGAGAGACAGAATGTGGCTTCGATTTTTCATGGGTGATACACCTCCCGGCTCTCAGCATCCCCGGAAAAGGCTGAAAATATTCTGAAAACATTCTGAATTTTTCGCAAATGAGCAGGTTTCTATTGCATTGAACGGAAAAATTTGGCATAATAAGGGAAAGACAGTTCCGGACGGCTTTGAATTTGCATTTATTTGGCATCTGTGGTATACTGTCAGGAATGAGTTTGTCCCGGCGGAGCGGCCGGCACATTCCCGGAGGAACGAGATATGGCAAGTGAACGATCCGGCACGGCCGGGAGAGTGTTCGGCGGAATCATAAAATGGCTCCTGATGGTGCTGGGGACGATCCTGCTCATCGGGGCGGCAACTGCCGCCATTCTGGCGGTGTACGCGGCCAACTATGTCCAGGCGGTGGTCGTCCCGGAGGCGGAGGAGGCCAATGCCGCCCTGTCTCTGGTGCGCTCGGACACCGACCTGACCTCCGCCATCTACTACTACGATGAGAGCACCGGCACCTATCAGACCGAGCAGACCCTCTATCAGTCGGAAAACCGGGTGTGGGTGACCTATGAGGACATCCCCCAGAATCTCATCAACGCCACGGTGGCCATCGAAGACAAGCGCTTCTGGGAGCATAACGGCGTGGACTGGTCCCGTACGGCGGCGGCGGCGCTTTATATGCTCACCGGCCAGCGGCAGGAGGGCGGCTCCACCATCACCCAGCAGCTCATCAAAAACCTGACCCAGAACACCGACACAACGGTAAAGCGGAAGGTGCTGGAGATCTTCGAGGCGCTGGAATTTGACAGCACCCATACCAAGGAAGAGACGCTGGAATGGTATCTGAACAAGATCTATCTGGGGTCGTATAACGGCACCAACTGCTATGGCATCTACACGGCGGCCCAGACCTACTTCGGCAAGGATTTGGAGGAGCTGAGTTTGGCGGAGTGCGCCGCCCTGATCTCTATTACCAACAATCCTTCCGCGTACAATCCATCCACCCACCCGGAGAACAACCTGAGACGCCGCTGCCTGGTCCTGGACCAGATGTGTGAGCAGGGCTATATCACCGAGGAGGAGCGGGACGCCGCCAAGGAGGAGGAGCTGGTGCTCGCCTCCGGGGACGACACCGAGGAAGAGGAGGAGACGACCACCCTCTCCAGCGACTACTACTCCTGGTATACCGAGACGGTGATCTCCGCGGTCATCTCCGACCTGATGGAGACCTATGAGTTGGACAGTGAGACGGCCAGCCAGCTCATCTACTCCGGCGGACTGAAAATCTACAGCTGTCTTGACCCGGAGGTCCAGGCGGCAGTGGACGAGGTCTATACGGACAGCGTCACCTTGAGCGGCCACAAGTCGGACGGCGGACAGAATCTCTGGTCCGCGATCACCGTCATCGACAACGACACCGGCGCAGTGGTAGCGGTTTCCAACGCCTCGGGAGAAAAAACGGGAAATCGGGTATGGAATGTGGCTACCCAGACCCTTCGCCCCCCAGGCTCCTCCATCAAGCCTCTGTCTGTCTACGCTCCCGCCCTGGAGATGGGGCTGGTCACGCCGGACTCTCTGCTGGAGGACAGCCAGATCCGCCTCAGCGACGGCACCCTGTACCCCACCAGCAACTCCGGGAAGAAGCCCACAGGCGACCTTGTGACGGTGGAATACGGCTTACAGGAATCGCTGAACACCATCGCGGTCCAGCTGCTCCAGCGTGTCAGCATCCAGTACTCCTTCAACTTCCTCCAGGAGCGGTTCGGTATCACCAGCCTGGTGGAGGAACGGATCACCACCTCTGGCAAGTACAAGTCTGACCTGGACTTCGGCCCTCTGGCTCTGGGCGGCCTGACGGATGGCGTCTCCGTCTATGAGATGACGGCGGCCTACGCCGTCTTTGCCCGGGACGGCATCTATGTGGAGCCGTACGTCTACACCATCGTCACCAACAGTGAGGGAGAGGTCATTCTCAGCCAGGATGGCTACAGCATTACCTACGATGCCAGCGGCAGCGCCATTATCACCGGCTACGCAGAGGGCGAGGCGGTGCTGAAGGAGACCACCGTCCAGGACATGGATTCCATGCTCCAGAACGTGGTGGAGAAGGGCACCGGCACCGGCGCACAGATCGATGGCGTCACCGTGTCGGGCAAGACGGGCACCACCAACGATGACTTTGACCGCTGGTTTGTAGGCTATACGGACAAATATACCGCCGCTGTCTGGAGTGGTTACGAGTACGCAGAGAGCATCAACTATGACGGCAATCCCTCTGTGGATATGTGGCGCGAGGTCATGGAACTGATCAACTAAACATCTTCCCGCCCGGGACCTTTCGGCGTATGACCGTGAGGTCCCGGGCTTTTTGATGGGATAGGAGGGCCATGTCCGTTGCCTGCCCTTTGAAACTGTGCTACAATGGAGAAAAATGAAGGAAAGGGGTCGCTATTATGCAAATCAGTCAGACGGCGGGGCTCATCGAGGCGGCCAGCCCAAATGGAGCCCTCTCCCAGCGGCAGGCGGGCTCTATTACCGTACTCAAGCGCATTGTATTGACCTTCCAGCAGGCGGGCATCTTTCCCATCGTCGTCCTTACCGGTGCGGAGGAGGAACTGGTGCGATACCAGCTCTCAGATTACGGCGTCATCTTTCTCCACAGCGAGGCGAAAGAGCCAATGGACGCTGTCCGTACCGGGTTGACTTACCTGGCGGACAAGTGCGGCCGGGTGGCCTATACGCCGGTGACCGCCCCCATGTTTGTCCCGGAGACCCTGCTTCGGCTCCGGGAGACCCCGGGAGAGATCGTCACCCCGGTCTACCGGGGAAGGGGAGGCCATCCGGTCCTGCTCTCCACCGCAGTCCTCCCGGAAATTTGCGCCTGGCGGGGAGAAAACGGACTTCGGGGGGCCTTGCGAACCTTGGAGGATCGGCGGGTCCGGGTGAGCGTGGACGACGAGGGTATTTTGGCCAGCGCCCACGATCAGGGTCAGCTGGATGCCCAGCTCTCCCGGCACAACCGGGCCATTCTCCATCCCTACATTCAGATCCGCTTCGAGCGGGAAACCCCTTTTTTCAATGATCGGCTCAAGCTGCTGCTGTTTCTCCTGTCCGACACGGAGAACCTTCGCCACGCCTGCGATCAGATGGCCCTGTCGGTGAGCAAGGCATGGAACATGATCAACCATCTGGAGGAGGAACTGGGCTATCCGGTGGTGGAACGCCGCCGGGGAGGTAAAAATGGCGGTCGGACCGTGCTCACGGATGAGGGCAGGGCTTTTCTCCTGGCGGCTCAGCGTTATGAGGAGGCCGTGATCCAGTTCGCCCAGCAGCGTTTCCGCTCTGATTTCCTGGAGCGGGGGATGATCTGAGGCATTACCGCACAAATGCGTCTGCGGCGTCTGGCGGCTATTTTCCGCCTGCGACTCGCATGGCCTTGCGGCCATCGCTCCCTGCATTTGCGCTAAAGAGGATTTGGCCATTCGGTCAGCGCTTCAGAAATGCGTTAGCAAAAGTTTGACGTACATCCAGTACGCCTGCACTTTTGCACCTTTTTCTGACGAAAAATATCTCGCCATCCGCTCTTGTCGATTTATGCGGTAATGCCTTGAGAAAATTTTGCAGCCTGCGGACCGAGTGACTTTCGGAAAGCATTTGCTATTGCGGCCAGATCGGGTATAATAGAACTATTATAGTGGTGTCTTTTCAAAGAGGAGGGCGGTGTCTGTGTCCAAGCTGGCAGGCCTGGTGGTGGCGGCGGGACTGTCCTCCCGGATGGGGGCGTTCAAGCCGCTGCTGCCGTTAGGAGATCGTACCGTCATTGAGAAAACGGTGGACAGTCTGCTCACCGGCGGAGCGGAGCTGGTGACGGTGGTCACCGGCTACCGGGGAAACGAGGTGGAAGCCGTCCTTTCCCGGCGGTTTGGCGGGAAGGTGAGCTTTGTCCGAAACGGGGACTATGCCTCCACCGATATGCTCCAATCTGTCCGGCTGGGCTGCGGGGCGTTGCCTCTCTGCGACGCCTTTTTCCTCCTGCCGGGGGATATGCCCGCCGTGGGGGAGGGGACCTTCCGCCTGCTGGTGGAGGCCTGGGGTGAGACGCCGGACAGGGTCATCTTTCCCACCCTGAACGGCCGACGAA
>JAJQHP010000008.1 GCA_021199695.1 Clostridiales bacterium | reverse complement strand
GGCAGCTGGAACTGGCTGAACACCGGCCTGTTTATCAACGGCAGCCTGCCCAACTATTCCACCCAGGGCAGCAGTGCAACCAGCTCCTCTCTGACCGCGCAGAATTATAAGGATGCTCTGGTGTCCGTAAATGATGCGAACGGCAATGTGGCCTCCTCCATCACCACCGCCATCAGCAACTTCAAGGCAGAAGGCGCGACCTTCATCTCCTACGGCATGGAGATGGCCAATAACGTCTTTGCCAACAACTCCGCCACCTACACCAAGGATGACGGCACCGAGGGTACCCGCAAGCGCATCGTGGTCGTGTTCACCGACGGCGCGCCGGGCTACAGCGGCTACACGGATGCCGAGGCCGGTGCGGCTGTGAACTACTCCTACACCGCCAAGAACACCTACAGCGCCACCGTGTACACCGTCGGCCTGTATGCAAGTTCTGACGAGACCACTAACGTCAAGAACTTCATGAACTACCTGTCCTCCAATTATCCCAGCGCACAGTATAACACCAGCAATAGCAGCTGGAGCGCCGGAACGCAGGCCAGCAGCAAGTATTACATGACCACCAACGACGCCACCGAGCTGAACAACATCTTCCAGTCCATCTCCACCGACGTCTCCAGCGATTCCACCACCGTCACCCTGGACGCCAACTCCGTGATGAAGGACATCATGGGCGACGGCTTCACTCTGGCGGATGACTTCAATGTTGACACAGATGTCATCATTAAGACGTATAAGGGCAGTGTGAACGCGGAGACCGGAGACATTGATTGGGGCAATGTGACAACGAACAGCGCAAGCGCTTCTGTCAACGGCAAGACCGTCTCCGTCACCGGCTTCAACTATGCTGAAAAGTATATCTCCAGCGGTCACGAGGGCGAGAAAATCTGCGTCACCATCAAGGGCGTACTGCCCACCGAGAGCGTGACCACCGATGTGGCGGTCAACACCAACGCCGCCACCTCCGGCATCTACGCCGACTCTGAAACCGATACGCCCGCCGCCACCTTCCCGCAGCCCCAGACCATCATCACCAAGAAGCTCTACGTCCTGGACTATGCCAAGGAAGCCGAGCTGACCGGTCTTGATCAGGACACCAGCATCACCAGCGTCGTCAAGAGCTATCAGGCGGTTTCTTCTTCTGACAGCAAGACCCTGACCCTGACCTATGGCACTTCCGCTCTGGCGACTGCCCTGACCTACACCCCCACCACCATGAGCTGGAACGGCTACGACAGCCTGTATGTGTTCGGCAAGACCACCGATGAGTCCGTGACCGCCCTGGAGGCCAACAAGAACGGCAACCTGTGGAGCAAGGTCAGCGTCATCCCCGCCAACAACGTGTATTATGAGGATGACTTTGTCACCACTTATACAGACGAAACCAAGACTGAAACTGCTACTGTGGGTATCGTCTACACCGGCAGCTGGTCTACGGTCGGCGAGAGCAGCGGCAACACAGAGACGGCCAACAACGACACCTACGGCTGGGTGGAGAGCCTGAGCGACGACGCCACCTATAGCGACGGCTCCGCAACGGCCAGCGGCTCCGCCGGAGCGACTGCCACCTTCACCTTCACCGGCACCGGCGTGGACATCTACAGCCGCACCGACATGGTCAGCGGCATGGTGATTGTGCAGGTCAAGAGCGCCGATGAAAGCACCAACGTCTCCAAAACTTTCATCTGCAACGACCTCTCCACCACCGCTGTCTATTACCAGATCCCCACGGTCTGCTTCGAGATGGAGCAGTATGGCACCTACACCGTGACCATCACCGTGGCCACCAACGGCAGCACTGACACGGAGAACTACACCTACTATCTGGACGGCGTCCGGGTCTACAACCCCCTGGGCGAGACCGTGACCGGCGACGCCAATGAGGCCTACGCAGCCGACAACGAGCTAAACGCCGTGTTCACCGAGGTCCGGGACCTGCTGATTACCGCCAATAGCTTCAATGCTGCTGGCGTACTCACCGAAGAAAATGCCGGTGTGGTCTTCATTGACGACCTCGACTCCGATACCAAGACTACTGATTCTACCAGCGATATCGGCACCTACAAGAGCTACGGCCCCGAGAACGAGGTCTATCTGGCAGCCGGTCAGTCCATCGCCTTCAAGGTCTCCGGCGGCGACCACTACTACCTGGGCCTCAAGGCTCCCAGCGGCAACAGCACCACCGCCACCGTGACCAACGGCACCGACACCAGCGACCTGACCATCAGCTCCGCTTCCGACCTCTACTATGAGATCACCCCCAACAGCGACGGCATCATCATGGTGAAGAACAACGGCAGCAACCTGCTCTCCATCACCAAGCTCCGCTCCACCAGTGCTGACACTTCTGCAAGCGGCATCGCCCTGCTGAGCGCGGACGAGGTGGAGGATATCCTGGTCTACGCCGCCAGCTTCGACAGCCTGGCAACGGTGGCCTACACCGACACCGGCGTGGAAGAGGACAGCTTTGTTGACACCGAGACGGATACCGACACTGAGGCGGACGCCGACACCGGCGACACCTATGAGGATCTGGACGAGGACGACATCGTGATCGACAACCCCACGGAGGACACCGAGGAGGAAACCGAGGAGACTGAGGACAACAGCCAGCAGTCCATCTTCAGCAACCTGTTCAACTCCATCCGTAACTGGTTCAATGGAAGGAGATGAGTGACTTGACGGCAAACTATCAAAAGCCTGTGATTCTGTTCGAGTCCTTTGAGCTGAACCAGACCATCGCACAGACCTGCGGCGCAGGTGATATCGGCAAGACGACCCACTGGACGAAGGACACCTGCGGCTACAAGGTGGGCGACCTGGTCATCTGGGTGAGTGCGGCGACGACCTGCACCTACCTGGCTGATGTGGACGAGGAAGTGTTCGGCTACTGCTACAACACTCCGACCCCCGATATGCAGATTTTCAGCTCCTGATAACAGCTCAATAACAGTCCCACTCGGGCAATCACGCTGGGGCGGTCGGGCATGGCCCGGCCGCCCCGCTTCGTTAGGGTAATGACCATATGAACTACGAATACCACATCGCCGGGCTGCGGGTCCTGCTGGAGCTGCCCTTTGAAATTTCCGTGCAGCCCTCCTCCGCGCCCTTTCTGACGGGACCCACCGGGGGGTCGCCGGACGTGCGCTTTGTCTGTTGCCCGGTCCCGTCCCGCCCCGCCCCCCCCCCGGACGGCCACCAGGACAACACCCGCTGCTATGCGGAGACGGCGGGGGAGCGGCGGGTCTTTTTCCGCCCGTCTCCCGCGGGCGCGCCCTGGGCCTGCGTCACCTGGGACGCCACCCAGCCGGAGGTCCTCCGCTGCGACTATCTGGAGGGCCAGGAGTTCCGGCTGAACTTCTCCATGCGGCTGTGCGACCTGCTGGGGCTGGAGTCCCTGCTGCTCCCCTTCGGGGGGATGATCCTCCACTGCTCCTTCATCCGCTGGCAGGGGAGGGGCGTCCTGTTCTCCGCCGACTCCGGGGTGGGCAAGTCCACCCAGGCGGACCTGTGGGTGGCCCACCAGGGGGCGGATGTCATCAACGGCGACCGGGCGGGGCTTCGCCAGCGGGACGGGATTTGGACCGCCTGCGGGCTGCCCTACGCCGGGTCCTCCCGGATCTACCGGAATGAGGCCGCCCCCGTCTCCGCCATCTTCATGCTGGAGCAGGCAAAGGAGAACGAGGTCCGGCCCCTGACCCCGGCCCAGGCCCTGCGGCGGCTCTACCCCCAAATCACGATTCACAGCTGGGACGGGGACTTTGTACAACGGGCGCTGCCCCTGATGGAGCAGCTGGTCACCTCTGTGCCGGTCTGGCTGCTCCGCTGTCTGCCGGACGCGGAGGCCACCGAGACGGCGAAACGGGCGCTTTTGGCACAGTCTCAGAAAGGAGCTGCGGGTTTATGAACAAAATCAAGTATGTGGAGGCTCCCATCACGGAGTATCTCCACCGAAAGGCCTCCCGGCTGCTGTCGCCCCTCAGCGGCACCTTCGAGCTGACCCCGGTGTGCAACATGAGCTGCCGGATGTGCTATGTCCGCATGACGAAGCAGGAGCAGGAGGCCATCCGCCCCCTCCGCACGGCGGAGGAGTGGCTGCGTCTGGGGGAGACAGCAAAGGAGCGGGGGATGCTCTACCTCCTGCTCACCGGCGGGGAGCCGTTCTCCCGCCCGGACATCCGGGAGATCATGGAGGGGCTGCACCGGATGGGGCTGCTCATCACGGTCAACTCCAACGCCACCCTGATCACCGAGAAGACGGTAAAATGGCTGAAGGAGGTCCCCCCGGTCCGCATGAATATCACCCTGTACGGGGCCTCTGACGCGACTTACGCCGATCTCTGCCGCAACCCCCGGGGCTTCACCCAGGTGACCCGGGCGATTCATCTGTTAAAGGACGCGGGTATCCCCATCAAGATCAACTGCAGCGTCACTCCCTACAACGCCCACGACCTGGAGGCGATCTTCGCCTTCTGTGAGCGGGAGGGGCTGATCGTCCAGGCCACCAGCTATATGTTCCCGCCCCTGCGCCGGGACGCCTCCATGGTGGGCCAAAACGACCGCTTCGACCCGGAGGAGGCGGCGGCGTACTCCGCGAAGATCGAGTACCTGTCCAACGGTCGGGAGCGGTTCCTGCAGCACATCGAGGACGAGGACCTGACCGGCCTCGCCGCCGACCAGGACAGCGACTGTCAGGAGATCGAGGGCGAGGGCATCCACTGCCGGGCGGGGAAGTGCAGCTTCTGGGTGACCTGGGACGGGCGGCTCCTGCCCTGCGGGATGCTCCCGGGCAAGGGGAACGCCGACGTGTTCCAGGTGGGCTTCGACGAGGCCTGGCGCAGAGCCACCCAGGAGGCGGCGGCCATCCGGCTGCCCGCCAAATGCACCAACTGCAAAAATAAGGAGATCTGCCGTCCCTGCGCGGCCTCGGTGCTGACCGAGACGGGGACCTACTGCAACGCGCCGGAATACCGCTGCCGCATGGCGGAGGCCTACCCCCAGGCGGCAAAGCGTCTGGCGGAGCAGCTGAGAGGGGAGGAATAAGCAATGGGTAAGCGCGAGAAGAAGCAGAAAAAGAGCGTCCTCCCGCTGGTCGTTGTGGCCGTCGTCCTTGTGGCGATCGTCGTGGCGCTGGCGGTGGCCCTCTCAGGAAACGGCGACCAGGCCCAGACCGGGGAGACGGACGCCATAGCCAACGCCGAGACGGAGAACGCCGCCGACGCCGAGGCCGAGTCGGAGACCGGGACGGACGCTGAGCCGGATACGGACACGGAGAACGGGGAAACCGCCGCGGCCCAGGAGGACGAGTCGGAGACTGCCACCCCTGACGACACAGACGGCTCCGGTAACGCCGATGCCCAGACCGACGCCGACAGCAACAGCGCCGGAGCGGGCAGCGACGCCCAGACGTCTGGGACCTCTCAGGGCACAGACACCACGGGGAGCACCGCCGTGGAGACCGAGACGACCATCTCCTTCCCCTACACCGCCTCGGTGGACGAGCTGAAGCTGCTGGCGGTGTACAGCTACAGCGGCTACTACATCGAGGACGGCACAGAGGACGAAATTGACAGCGTGGCGGCCCTGGAGGTCCAGAACACCTCCGGCCAGGCCATCGAGTACGCCGTCATCACCCTGACCGCCGACGGGGAGACCCTGACCTTTGAGGTGTCCCTGCTGCCCGCCGGGGGGACCGCCCTGGTGATGGAGGCGAACAAGAAGTCCTGCAGTGAGACGGCGGCCTTCACCTACGAGGGCAGCGAGATCGCCGCTCTGGACGCCTTCGACCTGTGCGAGAGCCAGGTGAGCGTCACCACCGACGAAAACGGGGCCGTCACCGTGACCAACGTCAGCGGGGCGGACATCTCCGAGCTGAGAGTGTTCTACAAAAACCAGTTGGACACCGGGGAGTATGTGGGCGGCATCGCCTACACCGTGAAGATGGAGGATCTCGCCGCGGGGGAGAGCCAGACGGTCTATCCCTCCCACTTTGACCCGGAATACGGCGTGGTCATGATGGTGCGCATTTACTGATTTTTGCCAGTTCTGGCAAAAGCTTCGTCCCGTTGTCGGCGGTTCAGACCGATAACGGGACGATTTTTTGCACATCAATAGACTGGAAGAGCAACAGCTCCGCCGGAGAGAGGAAAAATGGAAAATATTCCCAGGCTACGCTGAAAAACCGTTGCGCCGCCGGATTGGCAGGGACTGGCTGCCCAAAGGTGGTGTCCATTGGCGTTTTTGGGGCGGGTGAAGCTCCGGACGCCGGGACATAGTAACCGGGCGCAGGGAAGCGCCATCGGAGGAGAAACGGGGGAATGGAATTTGAAGGAAAAAAAGGAGAGACGGCCCTGGTGCTGGGCGGCGCTGGCGGCGGCCGCGCTGCTGACCGTCCTGGGACTGGCCCTTCTGTCGGGAGCGGGTCGGACCGGGGAGACTGCCGCCTGCATGAGCGCCGGAGAGAGCCGATACCTGGTGCCGGTGGGCCATACGGTGGGCATCAAGCTGTTTTCCAGAGGGGTGATGGTGGTGGCCCTCTCTGATGTGGCCACCCGGGAGGGGAGCAGCTCGCCCGCCCGGAACTGCGGCCTGAAAACCGGGGACATCATCACCGCCATCAACGGCCAGCAGGTGAACACCATTGAGGAGGTGCAGTCCGCCGTCCGGGACAGCGGGGGTTCGCTGGACATTCAGGCCAGCCGCAGCGGAAAGGAGCTGAGCCTGACCGCTCAGGCGGCGGCCTGTCTGGCCGACGGCGGCTACCGACTGGGGGCCTGGGTCCGGGACTCCATGGCGGGTATCGGCACAGTGACCTTTTACGACCCGGAGACCGGCGTCTTTGCCGCCCTGGGTCACGGCATCAACGACGTGGACACCGGGCTGCTCATGCCCCTCCAGTCTGGCGCTGTGATGCCCTCCACCGTCTCCGGCCTGATTCGGGGAGAGCAGGGGATACCGGGGGAGCTTCACGGCAGCTTCGACCTGACGCGCGACCTGGGACGGCTCACTGCCAACACCGACTGGGGCGTTTTTGGCGTCGCCGAGGAGGATTGCTTTCAAGGGGAGGCAATAGAGGCGGCCTCCGCCTGCGAGGTCCGGACCGGGGCGGCGACCATCCTGGCCAACGTGGAGGGGGACACGGTGGAGGAGTACGAAGTGGAGATCCTGCGGGTCTATCCCTCCGGCAGCGACCGGCATCGGAGCCTGCTGCTCCAGGTCACGGACCAGCGTCTGCTGGACGCCACCGGGGGCATTGTCCAGGGGATGAGCGGCTCCCCCATCCTCCAGAACGGGAAGCTGGTGGGGGCGGTGACACACGTGTGAGTAACGGGATGATACCGACAGTCACCTGAGTTCAGGGAGCCTTGGGTACAGATCAATTACGATTTTTCCGTCAGCTCCCTTATAATACTTCACATTATCCAAAATTTCTTTGAGCAGCGCATTCCGCTCCTCATTTGTCATCTCATCGTAGCTGGCAAGCAGTTCCTCCGTATGGGGGATGAGGTTGGTGTCCACCGACTGGTTGGTTTCCAACCGCGTCAGCAGCGCTTCTACCCGTTTCTTTTTTTCCTGGAGGTCTTCCAGCGCAAGGGTGAGCTTCGCCCGCCGCTCCCGAAAGACATCCAAGGTGTACACCCCCTGCTCCACTAAGTCAAAGGCGTTGTCCATCTGAGTCGAGAGCTTCTTCTGCTCCTGCTCTATTTTTTTGATTTTTTGCCGGGCCTCCTGGATGTCGTCCGCATAGCCCACAGTGTTGAGCTTGATCCTGTAGCCTTTCAGCCAGGTGCGGAGGGCAGAAATGATCTCCTTTTCCACCGCATCAAAGTAGGCGCTCCGGTTGTGGCAGTTGCGCCCGTTCACGCAGCGGAGCCGCGGCGGTGTATTCCGCTTTGCGGAGGAGGTCGTCCTGCCGATGCGCTTTCCGCACACCGAGCAGTAGAGGATACCGGCAAAGGGGTTTTGCAGCGTGAACTCGTCCTTGACCTTTGCCTCCGGTTTCCTGTCCACACGCAGATCCTGCGCCCGCATGAAGTCCTCTTCGCTGACCAGAGCGGGGTGCAGGCCGTCATACAGGCTGTAGGCGTTCATATCCTTGCTGCGCTTGATGCGGCGTTTCACGGCTCCGTTCTCAATGCTCTTGATTTGCCTGCTCCACCCCCGGCGAATTTTCCCCATGTAGACGGGATTGGCGATGATTTGAGCAATCGTGGAATACGTCCAGAGGTCGCCGTGCCGGGTGGGGATGTCGTGGTCGTTCAGGTAGTTGGCGATGTTCTTGGTGCCGTTGTGGGC
>JAJQHP010000095.1 GCA_021199695.1 Clostridiales bacterium | reverse complement strand
CAGCTTCCGGGTCTGTGGCTCCACGCCCTTGGCCGCGTCGATGACCATGACGGCGGAGTCCGCAGCCATGAGGGTGCGGTAAGTGTCCTCGGAGAAGTCCTGGTGGCCCGGGGTGTCCAGAATATTGATGCAGAAGCCCTGATACTGGAACTGCATCACCGAGCTGGTCACCGAGATACCGCGCTGCTTTTCAATTTCCATCCAGTCCGAGGTGGCGGCCCGGGCGTTGCGCTTGCCCTTGACCACACCCGCCTGGTTGATGGCCCCGCCGTAGAGCAGGAGCTTTTCCGTCAGCGTCGTCTTGCCTGCGTCCGGGTGGGAGATGATGGCAAAGGTCCTGCGGCGGCTGATCTCCGATTCGTATTTTGACATGGAAAGACCTCCGTGAAATTCATCTGGCAAAAATCGTTCTCATTATATCCGGTACGGGAGAAAATTGCAAGGGCGGCCACAAATTCCCGGCATGATTCCCCTGTTTTCTCCCATACTGAACAGGAGAAATCCATTTCAAGGAGGAACCGTCCCATGTCCAGTCCGTTCAGCCGCCGGGGGCGCATCCGCGCCGTCTCCTTTTTTGCCGCCGTTCTGGTCATCGTCTGCGGCGTCGCCATTCAGGAGCGATACCGGGCAGACCAGCTCCAGCGCACCGTCTCCAACACCTATCTCCACGCCTTCTCCGAGGTGACTGCCAGCCTGGACCGGATGGACGCCGCCCTGCAAAAGGGGCAGTATGTCACCTCCGCCCCCATGTTCTGCTCCCTGTGCAGCGAAATCTCCGCCCAGGCCACCGCCGCCCAGATGGCCCTGGGGCAGCTCCCCATGGCTAACGTGGAGCTGGAGCAGACCGCCGCCTTCCTGGCCACGGTGGGGGACTATGCCCAGGCGCTCTCCCGCTCCGCCGCCCTGGAGGGGACATGGACGGAGGAGGACCGGGACAGCTGGAGTCAGCTCTCTCAGGCCGCCCGGACCCTCTCTCAACAGCTGGACGAGCTGGAGCTGGAGCTGTTTGACGGCAGCTTCTCCATCGACAACGTGGAGGCCGCCCAGGCCCGGCTGTCCGCCTCCACGGAGGAGACGGAGGAGCCCGTCTCCGGGTTTCAGTCGGTGGAGGCGGATTTCCCGGAGCTGCCCAGCCTGGTCTATGACGGCCCCTTCTCCCAGCACCTGACAGGCAAAACGCCCCTGGCCCTGGAGGGGCTGGAGGAGATCTCCCAGGAGGAGGCTTTAGCCGTCGCCCGGGAGCTGCTGGGAGGCGATACTCTGACGGCGGAGGGTACGGTAGAGGGGGACATTCCCACCTATACCCTCTCCGGGGAGACGGATCTCGGGCGGAGGACCGTCTCCGTCACCCGGCAGGGCGGGCAGCTCCTCTCCCTGATGACTCAGGGGACTCCGGCGGAGCAAAATTTATCCCCCGAGCAGGGGGTTCAGGCCGCCAGGACGGCCCTGGAGCGGCTGGGCTACGGGGAGATGGGAGAGAGCTACTACTCCCTTCAGAACAACATCCTGACGGTGAACTTCTGCGCCCTTCAGGATGGGGCCTACTGCTATCCCGATCTGGTGAAGGTGTCCGTCTCCATGGCGGACGGCAGTCTGCTGGGCTTTGAAGCCCAGGGCTATCTCACCAACCACCATCAGCGGACGCTGGAATCTCCCATCGTCTCCCAGGAGGAGACGCAGGAGATGGTGGCGGACGCTCTGAATATTCTCTCTGTCCGCCAGGCGGTGGTGCCCAGCCAGGGGGAGTATGAGCGCCTCTGCTGGGAGTTCCTCTGCGAGACGGAGGAGGGCAGTCACGTCATCATCTACGTCAACGCCATGACCGGGGCGGAGGAAAAAATCCTCCTGCTGCTGGAGGACGAGCACGGGACGCTGGCGATGTAGGCATTTCAGTGAGTAGTGGTCAGTGGTCAGCAGTCAGCATCCCCAGGCACCCCTCGAACTGCACCCCGTAGGGATGCTCCGGGCCGGTGCGGCGGATGGCAGCGGCAACGAAGGCGCTGGCGGTCTCCGCCGCCTGTTCCAGGGTGTCGCCCCTCATCAGCCGCCCCAGGAGGGCGGCGGCGAACAGGTCCCCCGTTCCGTGGAACCGACCCGGCAGGCGGGGCTGACTTTGAAAGACGACGCTTCCGCTCTCAGCACGATAGATCAGGTTGGTCGCCTGACCGGGAATGCAGTCCAGGCCGGTGAGCACCACCGTTTTGGGGCCAAGCGCTCCCAGTCGTCGGGCCAGGCGGAGGCAGAAGTCCTCGTCATATTCCTCCGCCACCGGCTCCCCCAGCAGGAGACAGCCCTCGGTGAGGTTGGGGAGGAGGATGTCCGCCCGGCTGCAAAGAGATGCCATCCGGGCGGCGTAGTCCGGGCCGAAGCCAGCGTAAAACCGCCCGTTGTCCCCCATGGCCGGGTCGATGAGGATAAACGCGCTGTCCCGGAGGTCGTCCACCACCCGGGCGGCGAAGTCCATGGTCCCCGCCCCCAGATAGCCCAGGGCCAGGGCGTCGAAGGTAAAGCCCTGCTTCCTCCAGCTCTCCCAGACAGCCGGGAGAACATCCGTCAGGGGACAGACCACCGGCGGGTCAAACTCCGGTCCGGTGTGGGTGGAGAGAATGGCGGTGGGCAGCACACAGCACTCCACCCCGCAGGCGGAGAGCACCGGCAGCGCCGCCGTCAGGGAGCACTGTCCCACACAGGAGAGATCCTGGAGGGAGAGCACCCGCTTTCCTCCGGTCACAGCGCCAGCTCCAGCCCCACCGGGCAGTGGTCGCTGCCGTAGATCTCATTGTGGATCTCCGCCGCCTGCACCCGGTCCCGGAGGCGGTCGGAGACGATGAAGTAGTCGATACGCCATCCGGCGTTGTTCTCCCGGGCGTGGAACCGGTAGCTCCACCAGGAATAGGCCCCCGTCCGGTCGGGGTAGAGATAGCGGAAGGTGTCGGTAAAACCGGAGGACAGGAGGGCGGTCATCTTCCCCCGCTCCTGGTCGGAGAACCCGGCGTTGCCCCGGTTGGGGCCGGGATTTTTCAGGTCGATCTCCTCATGGGCCACGTTCAGGTCGCCGGTGTACACCACCGGCTTTTTCCGGTCCAGCCCGATCAGGTAGGCCCGGTGATCGTGCTCCCACTGCATCCGGTAGGCGATGCGCCGCAGACCGTCCTGGGCGTTGGGCGTGTAGCAGCAGACGAAGTAGAACTGGGGAAACTCCAGGGTGATGAGCCGTCCCTCATGGTCGTGGGCCTCGATGCCCATGCCGTAGGTCACGTTCAGCGGCTCCAGCCGGGTAAAAACCGCCGTGCCGGAGTAGCCCTTCTTCTCCGCACTGTTCCAGTACTGCCGGTAGCCGGGCAGGTCCAGCTCCACCTGTCCCGGCTGGAGCTTGGTCTCCTGGAGGCAGAAGATGTCCCCGTCCAGGGCGGCGAAGCTCTCCCCGAAGCCCTTCTTGATGCAGGCCCGCAGGCCATTGACGTTCCAGGATATGAGATGCATGGTTTGCCTCCTTTGCAGTAACTGGTGGTTCGTGTGCGAATTCGCGTTCCGTTTTCGATATCAAAAAAGACGCCGGAATACCCGGCGTCTCGTTCTGGTTCAGAGCGTCTCCCCTGCGCCGAGCCACCGTTTTCCCGGAGCCAGCTCCAGCCGGTCTGCCGGGATGAGCTTCCGGAAAAAGGGGATGCGGGGCAAAGCCATGAGCAGCAGCATCCCCAGGATGTAACAGGCGGCCAGCTCGCCCAGGCCCACGGTCAGGCCGTTGAGCGCCCAGGCGGTGAGGAAGCCCTCTCCAAAGCCCACCTCCAGCCAGGCGATCTCCCCGCCTATGATGACCAGGTTGCACAGCACCGGCGGCAGAGGGGCCAGCCAGGGGTTCTTCATTTTGGAGGTCCACAGGACGGCCAGCAGGGTGGCCAGGGAGCCGAACACCACGTCCACCATACCGTAGGCGGAGAGCAGGTTGGCGATGGCGCACCCCAGGAACAGCCCGGGGATCGCCTCCGGGAAGAAGAAGGGCAGGACGGTGAGGGCCTCGGAGAACCGGATCTGCACCGCAGAGTAGGACAGCATGGGCAGTGCCATGGTCAGTGCGGCATAGACGGCGGCCACCATAGCCCCGAAGCACAGGGAACGGACGGCAGATTTTTTCATGACAGAATAGCCTCCTTTTAGGTTTAGAGTACAGAGAAATTTTTCTCTGCACAGCGGCCCGCTCTGCCGGAGCGGACCGGTTGGACCGGGTGGGAGAACCGGTCGGAGGTATCATATCACAATCCGGGCCGTCTGAAAAGGGGCAACCGTAAAATTACAGGCCCTCCGGGAACAATTCTGCCAGCTTGTCCCGAATAGACATCAGGTCGTCGAAGGTCTCCGGCCGCTTGCTCTCGTCCCGGAGCAGGGCGGAGGGGTGGTAGATGGCGGTCATCCAGACGCCGCCCCGCTGCACCCACTGGCCATGCTCCCGGGTGATGCGGTAGTCCGACCGGATCAGGCGCATGGCAGCGATACGGCCCAGGCAGACGATGACCCGGGGCCGGAGGAGCCGCGTCTGCTCCCGGAGGTAGCCGATGCACGCCTCCTGCTCCGTCGCCAGCGGGTCCCGGTTCCGGGGCGGGCGGCACTTGACGATGTTGGTGATGTAATATTTCGTGCGGTCCAGATCGATGATCGCCATCATCTGGTCCAGCAGCTGTCCTGCCGGGCCCACAAAGGGGACGCCGGTGAGGTCCTCCTGCTGGCCGGGGCCCTCCCCCACCAGCATCAGCTTTGCCGAGGTGCTGCCATCTCCAAAGACCAGATTGGTGCGGGTCTCCCCCAGGGCGCACTGGCGGCAGCGTTCGCAGCTTTGGCGCAGGGTCTCCCAGTCTGCCATATAACCGCCTCCTCTCCTCTTGTTATCCCATTTTACCACAGACCGGAGAAGAGGGAAACAGGAAATTCCGCTTCCCGGCAGCGTGAAACGGCCTGCCATTTCAGGCAGGCCGTTTCCGTCTTTATTTCAAAACGCCATACTGGCTGTCATCCACAGCCTCCAGCCACTCATTTGAGCTGTTCTCCCCCGGCACCTCCACCGCCAGATGAGAGAACCAGCTGTCCGGGGCGGCGCCATGCCAGTGCTTCACGCCAACGGGAATGTTGACGCAGTCGCCCGGCTTCATCTCCACCGCATCCTTGCCCCACTCCTGGTAATATCCGCGTCCGGCCACGCAGATCAGGATCTGGCCGCCGCCCTTGTCCGCATGATGGATATGCCAGTTGTTGCGGCATCCCGGCTCAAAGGTCACATTGAAAATGCCCACTTGCTCGGTAGACACGGGCGCAAGATAGCTCTGCCCGGTGAAGTATTTTGCAAACCCATCATTGGGCGCTCCGATCGGAAATACCATCTCGGCGGCGTGGGCGGCTTTCCCATCCTCAGGCGTTGCATCCTCCGCCCAGACCTCCTTCGCCAGATTGAACACCGCCCAGCCTTTTGGCCAGCCGACATAGAAGGCGGTATGGGTGACGATCGCGGCGATTTCCCGCCTGGTCACTCCGGCTCTCTTTGCGTTTTCCAGATGATACACCAGCGAAGAGTCCGTAACGCCGGAGGACATAAGCGCCACTACGGTAATGATGCACCGGGTCTTGTGGTCGATGTCGTGATTGTTCCAATTTTCACCGAACAGCACATCGTCGTTGAAGTGCGCAAATTCCGGAGCGAAGTCTCCCAGAGCGTTTCGTCCCGCTGTCTGTACGATTTTTTCCATTTGATATCCTCCGATCTATTTTACAATACATGGTTCTGTGGTGCGGGGCCGGGCGGCGGCAGCGTTGCCGATGGGGCTCAGGCCCCCCGATCTGTCACGATCCTCCCTCTCACCTGCCAAACGTCTTGCAAATCACCTTCATCCGTTCGCTCTGGCGGACATGGAACGGGCAACGGCCGTCACAGTGGCCGCAGCCGATACAGTCTCCGGCGGTTTTGTCCAGCGTCAGGTAGTGCTCCCTTGCCAGGTTGTCACCCAGCATGGCCAGATCATAATACTTGTTGATGAGCGCAATGTCCAGCCCCGCCGGGCAGGGGTGGCAGTGCTTGCAGTAGACGCAAAAGTGCTCGGATTCCCTGGGCGTGTATCCGGCGATCACAGAATAATCCTTCTGCTCGTCCGGGACATTGAAGTATTCCAGCGCCTCGTTCAGCTCCGCCTCGCTGCCGTATCCGGGTACCACGGTGAGCACCCCCGGCTTATCCAGTGCGTACTGGATACATTGGTGCTTCCCAAGGGCCACGCCGAAGGGGGACTGCTCCGCGTCCAGGAGCTGGCCGCCGCAGAAGGGCTTCATCACGACGATGCCGACCCCCTCCTTTTCACAGCGGCGGTATAGCTCGTACCGTTCGCTGCTGCTGCCGATGGCGTAGTCCCCCTGCCCGTAGTCGTACAGGGGATTGATGCTGAACATGAGGACATCCAAAATCCCCATATCCAGGACCCGGTGCGCCACCGCCGGGGTGTGGGAGGACATACCGATGTGACGGACGACGCCCCGTTTTTTCAAATCCAGGATGTAATCCAGCACGCCGTTTTTGAGGTAGGTATCCAGATCCCTGTCCTCGTCCATGCAGTGGATAAAGCCGAAGTCAATATAGTCCGTCCGCAGCTTTTCCAGCTGCCACCGCACAGATTCCTTTATCCTTCTCAGGCTGGTCGTCCAGCCGTATTCCCCGGAGGTATAGTCTGCGCCAAAGTGGACCTGCAAATAGACCTGCTCCCGTCTGCCCTCCAGGGCCTTGCCATAGGCGTCAAAAATCGTCGCATGGCCGCCCGCCATATCGAAATAGTTGACGCCGCGCTCTATGGCGGACCGGACGGTTGCGATGATCTCCTCCTCCGGGCGCGCCCCGATCACGGAAGAACCCATCCCGATGACGCTGATCTTTTCGCCTCCGTGGGGCAGGATACGATATTCCATAAAGCTCTCCTCCCTTTCCTGTATTTTAAAGGGAGACGGCGAGAATAGCAAATGCTTTCTTCCTATGGCTGGGTATGCCTGAAAGGAATAGCCGGGTGCAGCCCCTCACTCGGCCATCTCCCGGAGCTTTTCCAAAAACTTTTGTCCTGCCTTGGTAAAGACCTGATATTTCTTCCAGACCACGTGCATTTCAATTTCCGGCTGTCCCTCCAGAGGGCGGAAGCACAGGGGACTGTCCCCTGAGACGTTGATGATGTGGTCGAAGCAGATGGCGTAGCCCATCCCCTCCTCCACCATAATGGAGCCGTTGAACAGCAGGTTGTAGGTGGCGACGATCTGTCGCTCCCCCAAACCGCGAAGCATGGAGCTGTCCCCTAGGGGCTGACGGGAGACGATGAGGGGCTTTCCCTGCAGGTCCTCTGTGGTAATGGTCTCCTTCTGAGCCAGAGGGTCGTCCCGGCGCATGAGGACGCCGAAGCGCTCTGTATACGGCACCCTCAGGCTCTCATATTTGGCGTCGTCGATCTCCCCGAACAGGATGCCGAAGTCCAGTAGCCCCTTGTCCAGATCCTCCGTCACCGTCACCCGGTCGGCGCTGACGTTGTGAAAGTGCACCAGAGGATACTCCTCCCGCAACGCTTTCGCCGCCCTCGCCAGAAAGCGGATGCCCTCGGACTCCCCCGCCCCGATGTGGATGTCTCCGGCGATGACCTCGTCGGAGAGGGAGATCTCGTCCTTCGTCCGGTCTACCAGGGCGAGGATCTCCTCCGCCCGCTTGCGCAGCAGCATCCCCTCCTCGGTGAGGGTGATTTTCCGGTTGCTGCGGATAAAGAGCTGCTTACCCAGCTCCGTCTCCATCTCCCGCAGCTGCCGGGACAAAGTCGGTTGAGACAGGTGCAGGGCCTGAGCCGCCCCCAGGATGCTCTGCTCCCTGGTGACGGTCAGAAAATACTGTAATACGCGAAGCTCCATAGAATCGCCTCCCCTTCTGTCTTTATTATATCATCTGCTTTTATGCCTGTAAAGCATAAAAGTGTATTCAAAACAGGTATTTGATATTTATCGCATTTTGCACTATGATTTGCTCAGATGAATCGTGGCCATGGTTCAAAAGCACCACAGACAACCGTTGAAAATAGCAGGAGGATAGAACAATATGATACAGCTTCTCATTGACCTGTTGACCCCCATCTTCACCAGTATGGGCGTCAGCGCAACCGATGTGGCTTCCTATGCGGAGTCCCTCAGCGGTTATATCTACGCCATCATGGGTCTGCTGGTCGTGGCCATTATCGTCATGATTGCCGCCCACTGGTTCGCCAAAAAGGGCACCCGCCATGTGTTCCGCTGGTCTGCGGCAGTGGCCTGGGTCCTGTGCGTGACCATCATCGTCAACGTGGTCTGCTTCGGCCCCATGTACAACAACATCGCCCCCATTTTGAACGGCTCCGCCTCCGTCTCTGAGGAGTCGGTGGCCGCCTCCAAGGAGATCATCCAGGAGACCGGCGAGGAGGGCATGGTGCTGGTCA
>JAJQHP010000160.1 GCA_021199695.1 Clostridiales bacterium | reverse complement strand
GCAGACGCCCACGGACAGGGCCTCCCACTGAAAGCTCTGCTGTTTTCTCATCGCTGACTCTCCCCTTCTCAAAAGACGCCCACCGCACCCGGCGGGCTGATTGCGCCGCCCATTATACGGGAATCCGTCCGGGATTGCAACATGAATTTTTCGCGGAGGGGAGAAAACAGCGGTCCCGGAGCGCAAAAAAAGAATTGCACCGGGGGACGGATTGTGGGAGAATAGGATAGTAGAGAAGAAGATACCCAGTCTGGGAGGTGCCCTTATGACCACACAGCAGCTCTGCCGCCACATCATTTGCCTGATCCACGCCCCGATACACGTCTATCGGCCGGACGGCGAACTGGTCACGATCTATGAGGATTACGGGGAGCAGCAGGATCTGTTCCGCAGCGACCCCGCCTTCTGCCGCCAGCTGCTGGAGCGGGCCCGGGAGGATATGCCGCTGCTCTTTTTGGAGGGAGACTCTGTTCTGTATGGCATTGTGCAGGGAGAGGGCGCTGTGTTCCTGGTGGGGCCGTGCTGCCTGTCTGAGAATGTGACCCAGGCCGCCCAGTTTTTGCAGCGGCGGCACAGGCTGGAGCAGGAGCTGCCCTATCGGGTGAGCCTGGTGTCTCTGGAGCTGTTCGCTCACGGAGTGCTGATGCTGGCCGAGACGGCCTCCGGCGTCTCGGTGGACATCAATACTCTGGTGCGGATGAGCTTTTGCGACAGCCAGGACGTGGAGCGGATGAACAAATATCTGCACCAGGTGCTCTACGACAATCAGGAGCAGGCCGCCCTTCACAATCCCTATCGTCAGGAGCTGCGGGAGCAGGGCAGCATCCGCAGCGGAGATATGGAGCTGCTGATGGAGAGCTTTCAGGAGGTCTATGTGGGCCGGGTCGGGAAAATGTCCGCCGACCCGCTGCGACAGGCGAAATACCATGCGGCCATTGTGACCGCCCTGGCCGGCCGCTCCGCTATGGCTGCCGGCGTCCAGCCGGAGCTGGCCTATTCCATGACGGACGCCTATATCCAGCAGATCGACGAGGTGCAGAATGGGGCGGAGGCGCTGGCCTATATGCGTCAGGCCGAGATCGACTACTGCAAGCTGGTGCATGGTCTCAGTGAGACGGAGACGGAAAAGGAGCCTCCCCTGGTGTCCGCCTGTAAGGAGCTGATCATGCAGCAGCTCCACTCCAAAATCGAGGTGCAGGACCTGGCAAAGCAGCTTGGGGTGTCCACAAAGCACCTGTCCGGCATCTTTTCCCGCACTACCGGCCTCAAGCTGAAGGACTACATCATGCAGGAAAAGATTCATGCGGCGAAAAGCCAGCTGATTTACACGGACGACTCCTACAAGAGCATCGCTTACACCTATGCGTTTTCCTCCCAGAGCCATTTTGGCGCAGAGTTCAAAAAATGGACGGGGATGACGCCGGGGCAATACCGCAAGCAATATGGGTTGGAGCCGGGATGAGCTCGTATAGCAGAGGTTAAAGTGCACAATTTTGCGGCACTGATTTTGTAAAAACTGTAAAAAATGCGAACAAGGTCGTGAACTTGATAAGACGGTGGAATTTTTGATATATTCCGCCGTCTTTTTCCTATATATTATACGAAATGTTATAAAGAAAAGTGATTTCAAAGACTATCGAATCCCGTCGGTCACAGCTGACGGCAAAAAAGAAGAAAGAGGTGCAGAAAATGGAACAGATCAGAGGCGCCAACCTGGGCAACTGGCTTGTCCTGGAGGAGTGGATGGACGTCGGTATGTTCGAGGGGACCGGTGCAAAGGACGAGGTCTGGCTGAACCGGCTGATGGACAAGGAGGAGCTGGCCCGGCGGATGAAGGCCCATCGGGACAGCTATGTGACAGAGCAGGACTTCAAGGATTTGAAGGGCCACGGGGTCAACCTGGTGCGTATCCCGGTTCCCTTCTTCGTCTTTGGGGACCGGCCTCCCTTCAACGGCTGTATCGAATACCTGGATTTGGCCTTCCAGTGGGCGGAGAAATACGGCCTCCAGGTGCTCATCGACCTGCACACCGTCCCGGGCAGCCAGAACGGCTATGACAACGGCGGCCTCACCGGCGTGTGCAAGTGGTGCAAGGACCCGGAGGAGGTCGAGTTCGCCATGACCGTGCTGGAACGGCTGGCCCGGCGGTACGTGGATCATCCCGCTCTGTACGGCATCGAGGTACTCAACGAGCCTATCAGCCTGACCGTGTGGCTGTCCTCCCCCTCCGGCCCCATCCGGGGCAAGCCGGTGGACAAGGAGGAGGCGAAGGGGTCCTCCTATGTGCCCATGAAGTTTTTGAAGCCCTTCTACCGGGAGGCGTACCGCAGGCTCCGGGCCATTCTGCCGGAGGAAAAGACCATCGTGTTCCACGACGGCTTCCGGCTCACCGGCTGGAACCGGTTCTTTGACGAGAGCGGCATGAAGAACGTCTGTCTGGACACCCACATCTACATTTTCGCCATGGAGTCCTTCGTCCCCATCCACACGCTCTGGTGCTATCAAATCTATGTGGGCTTCAACAAGTGGAAGCTCTCCCAGGTGGCAAAACACGTCCCGGTGATGGTGGGCGAATGGTGCATCAGCAACCGCTACGCCGGAGATCGAGCCAAAAAGGGCGCCCCCGACGCAGAGGCGGAGGCGAGAAAGCGCTACCGGGAGGTGGCGGCCCTCCAGATGGACGCCTGGTCGGTGAGCGCAGGCTATGTCTACTGGAACTACCAGCTCTGGCGTGACCGCTCCGGCAAGATGGACGAGGACTGGAAGGAGAGCTGGGACCTGGCCCGGTGCTGGAAAAACGGGTGGATGCCCCAGAACCTGGCTGCGCCGCTGGAGAATAACGATCAATGAGAGCGGCCCGAAGGATAGGGAAGTGGGTTCTGGCGATATGCCTGCTCCTGCTGCTCCTGTTGGCAGCGTTCTGTCTGCTCCATCCGGATACGACCAAAATGGTCTGGCAGAACCTGACCGCTCCCACGCTGGAGATGGACACCTCTGACTGGACAGGCGGCGTCTCCTACGAGGGACTGCCCTATTCCGACGTGTCTGACAGCGACTATCTGAACCTGTATGTACCGGATGCGGAGGAGCCCATGCCCCTCATCATCCTGGTACACGGGGGCGGCTTTGTGAGCAACGACTGCGAATCCCGTCAGGCCCAGTTCATGTACCGCTATTTCCGGCAGCAGGGCTATGCCTGCGCCTCCGTCAACTACCGTCTCGCCCAGGAGGCCGGCTATCCGGCGGCTCTGGAGGACGTGAAGGCGGCCATCCGCTTTCTCCGGGCCAATGCGGCGACCTACGGCTACGACCCGGACTGCTTCGTCATCTGGGGGGAGTCCGCCGGAGGGTATCTGGCCACCATGGCGGCGGTGACGAATGATGAGGAGTTCTCCGGCGTCAGCTTCATCGGAGAGGATGAGCTGGACGAGCCGGTGTCCGCCCAGGTGTCCGGACTGATCGACTTCTACGGCTGTATCGACTTCCACCTGGCGTCGTCGGATTTTCAGGCGCTTGGCATCCCCTCCGTGGTGTTTGATATTGCAAACTATTGGGAGGCTTCGTACCTGAGCGGCACCGGCTTTGACGAGGTACACGATTACTGGCTGGGGACAGCGGTAGAGGACTGCTCCGAGGAGGAGCTGGCCCGGTACTCTGCCCGGTACTACATCGAGGAAAACTGGGAGACGGTGCAAAAACTGAACGTGCTGATCTGGCACGGAACGGCGGACATCACCGTGGCGGAGACCCAGTCGGAGCGGCTCTATCAGGCATTTCTCTCCGGCACCTACCAGCCGGACGGCAGCTGGAGCGAAAGCGAGGCCCGGAGCAACGTGTCACTTCAGACCTTTGAGGGCTACGGCCATGCAGACGACCGGTTTTTCACGGACGAATCTCTGGCGAACATCGTCCAATACCTGGAAACGCTCTTTGACTGAGCAGAGCAAACAGACGACAAACGGCGGGAGGCCCGGTCAGCTGCGCCGTCGGTCGTAATACAGCGGTCTGCGTTGTGGGACTGCCGCCCCGCAGGGCGGGCCGAAGAAGCAAAAGCAAGGAGGAAAATTGATGAAAAACTGCAAGAAAGCCAGGCTATGGCGGGGCTTTACCGCCATTATGGCGACGCTTTTGGCGTTCCTGGTCCCGACGACCTACATCGTGAACGCCAACCTGGCGTTTATCAACACCCGGCTGGGCACGTCCTCCACCTCTGTGGTGGACAACAGCGACGGGACCACGGACACCGTTTACTACAAGTCCGAGTTCTCCACGGTGGAGGAAGTCATCTCCGCCAAGGAGGAGCTGGCAGAGCAGCTCTCTGAGGAGGGCAGCGTCCTGCTGAAGAACGAGAATGGCGGTCTGCCCATCGACAAGGACAGCGAGACCGTCACCCTCTGGGGCATGAATTCCCACACCCCCACCCTGGGCGGCATGATCGGCTCCTCCACCTCTCTGAGTGAGGACCAGACCGCCTATGGCATCGAGGAGGCGCTGGCCGCCAAGGGCTTCACTGTGAATCAGGACATGATCGACCTGTATTCCAGCGACGCCGCCATGGCCTACGCCCGCCGGGGCTTCGGCTCCACCGGACACGGCCTGTCTCCGGCCTTCACCGCCACCTATGAAAACCCCTCCGTCTACCCGGTGGGCGAGATCCCCGCCGCTCTGTACTCTGACGAGCTGCTGGCCTCCGCCGACGATACCGTGGCTGTGGTGGTCATCTCCCGTGACAGCTCTGAGGCTGCCGACTACGAGGTGGACATGGTCAACGGCACCGAGGGCGACAGCTTTGAGCGGCCCCTGGCCCTGTCCGACTACGAGCGGGGCATGATCGAGCTGGCGAAGGCCCACAGCACCCGGGTGGTCGTCCTCATCAACTCCGACTGCGCTATGGAAATCGACGAGCTGAAACAGGACGATGAGATCGACTCCATCCTGTGGGTGGGTCTGCCCGGCGTCTACGGCTTCCTGGGCGTGGCAGACGTGCTCAGCGGTGACGAGAACCCCTCCGGCCACCTCTCCGACACCTACGCCACCAACAGCGCCTCCGCTCCCGCCATGCAGAACTTCGGCGTGTACACATACACCAACAGCTCTCAGTCTGACGCAGGCGTCCTGACCGCCGACAACAAGGGCGACTGGTACCTGGTGGAGACCGAGGGCATCTATGTGGGCTACAAGTACTATGAGACCCGGTATGAGGACAGCGTACTGGGTCAGGGCAGCGCCGACGCCACCGATGGCTCCAGCACTGGCAGCGCCTGGAACTATACCGACGAGATGACCTACCCCTTCGGCTACGGCATCTCCTACACCACCTTTGAGCAGACCCTGGACGACGTCTCCCTGGAGATCGGCGGCACCGGGACCGCTACCGTGACCGTGACCAACACGGGCAGCGTGGCCGGCAAGAGCGTGGTCGAGCTGTACGTTCAGGTCCCCTACATCGAGGGCGGCCTGGAGAAGTCCTCCATCCAGCTGATGGGCTTCACCAAGACCGAAACCCTGGAGCCGGAGGAGACCGTCACCGTGACGGTGGAGTTCGACCCCGTGTATATGTGCAGCTATGACGAGACGGCGGTGAAGGCCGACGGCACCACCGGCGCATGGATTCTGGACGCAGGCGACTACTACTTCGCCATCGGCAACGGCGCCCACGAGGCTCTGAACAACGTCCTGGCCAACAAGCTGGGCGCCACCGACGGCCTGGTGACCATCACCAGTGATGAAACCATCAACGCCGACAACGCCATCGTCTGGACGCTGGACGCCAGAGACATCGAGACCTATTCCGAGAACGTGGAGAATGCGCTCCAGGATATGAACATCAACTATTTCATCGAGGACGCCGCCGAGTACAGCACCCGTTCCGACTGGACCAAGGGCTGGAGCGCCGTCACCGATCTGACTGCCACCGACGAGATGCTGGTGGGCCTGACCAACAACCTCTATGAGCTGACCGCCAACGGCGACGGCGTGACCTGGGGCGCAGACAACGGTCTGACCCTGATGGATATGCTGGAGTACGACGAGGACGGCAACATCACCGGTGTCGTTGACTTTGACGACGAGCAGTGGGATCTGCTGCTGGACGAGATCACCCTGGACGAGGCCATGCAGTTTATCGAGCAGGCCGGCGACGACTTCGAGCGGATGGACTCCATCGTGCTGCTCACCGTCTACGCAAACGACGGCCCTCTGGGCTTCACCTATGACCAGGTGGCCGGTTACTCCGCCCGCTGGAGCGATAGCCAGTCGGACGAGCCCACCTATGTCTCCTCCGACAGCGAGTACGCCTCCTATTCCATGAACATCATGCCCACCGAGCCGGTGGTGGCCGCCACCTGGAACACCGAGCTGGTGGAGCGGGAAGGCGAGCTGTTCGGCGAGGACGGCCTGTGGACCGATGAGAGCGGCATCTTCGCCCCCGGTCTGAACCTGCACCGCACCCCCTACAACGCCCGGAACCACGAGTACTTCTCTGAGGACTCCATGCTGACCAACCTGATGGGCGTGGCCCTGTGCACCGGCTGCCAGACCAAGGGCCTGATGACCACCTCCAAGCACCTGGCCTTCAACGAGCAGGAGACCAACCGCTCCGGTATCTCCACCTTCCCGACCGAGCAGGCCGCCCGCGAGAACAACCTGCGCGCCTTCCAGGGCGTCATGTCCGGCAACGTGACCGACGGCGTCATGACCGCCTTTAACCGTGCGGGCACGACCTACGCCGGGGCCAAGTACGGCCTGACCACCCAGATCGTCCGGAACGAGTGGGGCTATGACGGCTGGCTCATCTCCGACATGATTAACGGTGCGGACTACATGAACTGGAGAGACATCGTCTTTGCCGGCGGCGGCGCCTGCCTGACCACCTCCGCCTATGAGACCTCCAACATCGGCACCATGTCCGCTTCCAAGAGCCTGATCGCCCAGGATACCACATTCCAGGAGCAGATGAAGCTGAATATCAAGTATTACCTGTACAACTTTGTCCAGAGCAACGCGATCAACGGCCTGACCACCGAGACGGAGATCATCACCTCGCTGACCTGGTTCCAGATCGCACTGTACGCCGGTATCGCTGTGACTGCGATCCTGACCCTTGCGGGTGCGGGACTGTCGATCAGCAGCCTACGGAAGTCCGGAAAGCGTTCCGGGCAGAATTCCTGAGGGAAGGGGGAACAACATTATGACTCTGTTCAAAAATAAGTCCGGCGGTTTTTACCTCACCATTTTGGCCGCCATCCTGACCATCGTCGCGCTGGTCGCCTACAGCAACGTGATGTACACCTATTCGACGATCACCGTCCTGCTGGTCATCGCCCTGGCGCTGGAGCTGCTGCCCCTGCTGTGGAACAACGAGGTCCTGACCGGAGCCGCCCCGGTGCTCAACGCCGCCCTGCTGGCCTCCGCCGGTATGTGGAGCGCCTCGGTCATGGTCAACCAGATCGCCTATGTCATCTCCGGCCTGGACGAAATCAGCACCATTGTCTCCTATATCGTCTATGCCTCTGTCGTCATTGTAGGTATTCTCCTGAATATCGCCGCCGCTTTCCTGAAATGGGAAAAGTGATCAAATAGCCAACTCTATCTCCTTAAGCGCATCCCTGGGCCGCTGTGCGGCTCAGGGATGTGTTGCGTGTTAATAAGGATTTTCGATATACTTAGCTCACATGGGACAGACCGTGTGAGCTAAGTGTATCCCCGCCTATTGAAATGGTGCCTGTGTTCATATTCTCTGAGGCATACACCGTCAGAAAATACAGGCGCGTTGGTTTCAGCTGATAGCGTCGATGATACTTTTTTTCTGAAGAATCAAACCACTCATAATCTACGGCCTTTCCGGAAAGATTATCTTGTTGGGTGAATGTTTTCCCTTAGGCATATCAACGCTCCTTTCACAGATGCCGTATCGTCTCCACCACACTTGTCATGTGATACTTGATCAGGAACAACTGATTGGAATACATCGGATAGCGTTCCTTCGCCTGGCGCAGAAGCGGATAGACCCACTTTTCGGTCTCCTGTATATAAATCGCCATCTTTTCCCGTGAGAAGGCCGCCGCCATGCCGGAGACCGTATACCGGGATATTTGCAGACACAGGCTACCGAGCGCGAACCCAGTTTGCCTGATTCTTCAATTCCCCGAATTGATGACTATGTTCAAGGAGGTCGCAGACATTAAAACCGGTGACCAACTCGATCTGCCGGTGCCGGAAGCCGACTTCAAGACGATTGTGGTGCAGCTATCGGAAATTCAGAATCAATTATTCAGGCAGCTCCCAGAAGTGAGTTTTTGGGCGCACAGCATGAAAAACAGCTTGCCCTGGCAAAGAGTAAGGTGGCGCAGGCGAAAAGCCTTTATGCACAAAAGGCGAAAGAGCTGACTGACCTGCGGGCGGAAACGCTGAAGGTCATCCGAGGCGAAAGCAAGCTGAGCGCAGAGCTGCTCAATTCGCTGGTGGCAGAAACAGAAGCACAGGCAGCAGCAGAAGAACAGAACCTGAAGAAAGCCCAGGCGGAGCTTGACTTCAATATCTCCTTCGATGAGGAGCTGTGGCAATAAAAGAAATTCCGGGAATCACCGTTTCGATGATTCCCGGAATTTTGGTGGACCTGATCGGATTCGAACCGACGACCCCCACAATGCGAATGTGATGCGCTCCCATGCGGTACGGTTTTATGCACATACTCAAGTTGATATTTTGGCTTTTTTG
>JAJQHP010000115.1 GCA_021199695.1 Clostridiales bacterium | reverse complement strand
CTGGTGCTGGGCCTGAACAATCTGCGCCTGCGCCTGAACTGGTGGGCGGCGGCCTATGACGCGTCCGCCCAGATGGTGACAGCCGGGGGACTGCTGCGCACCTTTGCCCTGCTGGTGGCGGTCTGCGCTGCCGTGGTGGCAGTCGTCTGGCTGCTGCTCTGGCGGAGGAAGGTCCCGGCGGCGGCTCCCTACGGGGACGGAGGCAGGGGAAAAACCGCTCTGCGGTTGGCGGCGGGCCTGTGCTCCCTGGCAGGCGGCGTCCTGGAGCCGGTGCGCAACACCGCCGAGGTGGCTGCCTCCCCCATCGCCCAGGCCATGAGCCTGCTGCTCATCCTCCAGGGTATCGTGATGCTCTACCTGGCCCTGGCCCGGAACCGGGAGAGCGGCGGCTTCCGCACGGCGCTGCTGCTGCCCTTTTTTACCGGCTGCTTCTGGCTGGTGGCCTTCTATCACCAGTACGGCTCCGCCCCCAGCACGGAGACCTATCTCTGGCCTATGATTGCCGGGATTCTGATCTCTTTTGCCTGGATGTATGATGCCGCCTTCGTCTATCAGCCCGGGCGGGGTAAATGGCTGGGACCGCTGGCCCTGCTGGTGCTGCTGACTGCGCCACCTGCATTGGCGGCCCCCCTGTCCCTGGACGACCGGCTGGCGCTGGTCTCCGCCCTGCTGTGGTTCCTGGCGGCCTCCCTGGAGCTGAAACCGGTCCCGGAAGCGCCCCAGACCCCAGCCACTGAAACGAATGAAACCGGAGAGGAGAATCCCCCATGTCTGAACTGAATGAAACCGCTGCCCCTGTGACCCCCGCCGCCCCTGACGCCGTGCCTGCCTCTGTACCGGAAGCCCCCGCCCAAAAGCCGGAGATCACCTTCGACGTCTTTGAGCAGGTGGAGCTCACCGTGGTCAAGGTGAAGGAGTGCGACCATGTGAAAAAGTCCAAAAAGCTCCTCCGCTTCCAGCTGGACGACGGCACCCCGGAGGGCCGTCAGATTCTCTCCGGCATCGCCGCCTGGTATGAGCCGGAGGACCTGGTGGGCAAGACCCTGGTGGCCGTGACCAACCTGGCCCCCCGTAAGATGATGGGCCTGGAGTCCAACGGGATGCTGCTCTCGGCGGAGAACGGAGACAGCTTCACCCTGGTCATGCTGGACGACGGCATCCCCGCCGGAGCAAAGCTGTGCTGAGCGGGAGGACGATGCGCCCTCCTGCCGGATGCTGACCGCCACAGACGAATATAAGGCTGAACTGAGCCGCCGCACGCTGCCCACCATGGCAGGGTGCGGCGGATTTTTGCCTCTACAGGCTCAGGTGATGCCGCTCCATCCAGCCATTGAGCTGGATAAGCCAGGAGATCATCTGGGGGCCTGCCATGAGCTGGCCGAACCAGGGTCGCCCATAGTCCCCGGCGTCGGAGAGCAGTCCCTCCTCCAGCGCCTGACGGTTGACCACGGCATGGACGGGTGCGTTGGGGTCAGATAAGATCTCCCGGAGCCGCGCCCGGGCCAGGATCTCGAACTGGGGGTTGTGGGTCTTGGGATAGGGGGACTTGGGCCGGTTGCGCACGTCCTCCGGCAGCAGGTCGGCGGCGGCGTCCCGGAGCACCTGCTTGCGCACCCCGTCCCTGCTCTTCATCTCCCAGGGGATATTCCAGACGTACTCCACCAGCCGGTGGTCGCAGAAGGGTACCCGCACCTCCAGACCGGAATACATACTCATCCGGTCCTTCCGGTCCAGCAGCCCGGTCATGAACCAATTCAGGTTGAGCCAGCCCACCTCCCGGCGGCGGGCGGCATCCCCCGTCTCCCCCTCCAGCCGGGGGGTGGACCGGCGGCTCTCCTGGCAGCGGGACCGGGCGTAGTCCTCCAGCTCCAGAGCGGCGACCAGCTCCGGATTCAGCACAGCGGAGCGGGCGGAGAAGTCCATGCACCAGGGGAAGGTGTCGCTCTCCAGCATATCCCTCCGGTGGAACCAGGGATAGCCCCCGAAAATCTCATCCGAGCACTCCCCGGAGAGAGCTACCGTGTGATTCTTCCGGATCTCCCGGCAGAAGTACAGCAGGGAGGAGTCCACGTCCGCCATCCCCGGCAGATCCCTGGCCTCCATGGCGGTCTCCAGCAGCTCCACCAACGGCTCCTGGGGACAGGTGAGCACCCGATGGCGGGTGCCAAATTCCCGCTGCATCCGCTCCACCCAGGGCCAGTCTGCGTCCGGCTGGAAGGAGCTGGGGCGGAAGAACTCCCGGTTGCCGGTGTAGTCGAAGGAGTAGGTCTCCAGCGGCTCCCGGCCCTCCGCCTCATAGGCCCGGGCAGCCACAGCAGTGATAATGGAGGAATCCAGCCCTCCGGAGAGGAGGGTACACAGGGGTACGTCACTGACCAGCTGTCGCCGGATGGCCCCCACCAGCAGCTCCCGGAGATGGGCCACCGTGTCCTCATAGCTTTCCCGATGGGGGAGACTGAGCAGGTTCCACCACCGGGCCTGGGCCACGCCGCCCCGGGTCATGCGGAGCAGGTGTCCCGGCGGCAGCTCATGTACTCCGGCAAACACCCCATGTCCCGGCGTCCGGGCGGGATTGATGGCCAGCACCTCCTGCCAGGTCTCCCGGTCCGCCCTGGGGGTCAGGCCGGGATAGCGGAACAGGGCCTTTGGTTCTGAGGCGAACACCAGGGCGTCCCCCATCCGGGCGTAAAAGAGGGGCTTCACCCCGCACCGGTCCCGCACCAGCAACAGGGATTCCCTGTCCCAGAAGGCGAAGGCGAAAATGCCCTCCAGCTGCTCCCCCACCTCCGGCCCGTACTGGATGCAGGCGTGGAGCAGCACCTCCGTATCCGACCGGGTACGGAATCGGTGCCCCAGGGCGGAGAGCCGGGAGCGGAGGGCGTCCGTGTTGTAGAGCTCCCCATTGTAGCACAGGGCGCAGGTGCGCCCATCCAACGTGACGGTCATAGGCTGCTGCCCCTGCTCCGGGTCGATGACCGCCAGACGGCGGTGGGCCAAGAGGCAGTGAGACGCCCGCCACAGGCCCCTGTCGTCCGGGCCTCGCCGCTCCATCGTCCGGGCCATGCGCCAGCCCACCACCTGCCACTCCGGGCCACGGATGTCCTGGGTAAAGTCACAAAAACCGGCAATGCCACACATACGCAGACCTCCTTGCTGCTTCCAGCCTATGCGGGAGCGCCCCGGGAGGTGTGTATGCCACAGGGTCAAATTTGCACCGGATTGTTCTAATTGCAAATTTTTTATGAACGCTATTGCATTTTGATGGAAAGAGAGGTATGATATGTTAGCACTCGGAAAAAGAGAGTGCTAATAATTCGTTTACAATATTGTTTTGGGAGCCGATCGCTCCCCTATATGGAGGAATCTGTCATGGAAACACGTCAATTCAAAGCGGAATCTCAGCGGATGCTGGATCTGATGATCAACTCGATCTACACCCACAAGGAGATCTTTCTCCGTGAGATCCTGTCCAACGCCAGCGATGCCGTGGACAAGCTGGCCTATCGCTCTCTGACCGACGATCAGGTGGGTCTGGACCGCTCCGATTTCAAAATCCACATCACGGTGGACAAGGACAACCGGACCCTCACCGTCTCCGACAACGGCATCGGCATGACTGAGGAGGAGCTGGAGAACAACCTGGGCGTCATCGCCAAGAGCGGCTCTCTCCAGTTCAAGCAGGACATGGCCGCCAAGGAGGGCGTGGAGTCCGGCGACGTGGACATCATCGGTCAGTTCGGCGTGGGCTTCTACTCCGCCTTTATGGTCTCCCGGGATGTGAAGGTGCTCACCCGGCCCTACGGCTCGGAGAGCGCCTGGCTGTGGGAGTCTGACGGCACCGACGGCTACACCATCACTCCGGCGGAGAAGGACGGCGTGGGCACCGACGTCATCATGACCCTGAAGGAGGACACGGAGGACGAGAAGTACGGCGACTATCTGGACGAGTATACCATCTCCAATCTGGTGAAGAAGTACTCCGACTATATCCACTATCCCATCACCATGCTCAAGACAAAATCCCGCCAGAAACCCAAGCCGGAGGACGCTGGGGACGACTACAAGCCGGAGTGGGAGGACTACCAGGAGCTGGAGACCCTCAACTCCATGGTCCCTCTGTGGCAGAAGAAGAAGGAGGACGTGACCGAGGACGAGCTCAACGCCTTCTATACCGACAAGTTCAACGACTGGGAGAAGCCCCTGACCACCATCCGGGTGAGCGCAGAGGGCAACGTGAGCTATGAGGCGCTGCTGTTCATCCCCAGCAAGACCCCCTATGACTTCTACACCCGGGACTACAAGAAGGGCCTCCAGCTCTACTCCTCCGGGGTGCTCATCATGGAGAACTGCGCCGATCTGCTGCCGGAGCATTTCCGCTTCGTCAAGGGCGTGGTGGACACCCCGGACGTGAGCCTGAACATCTCTCGTGAGATGCTCCAGCATACCCGCCAGCTCAAGGTCATCGCCAGGAATCTGGAGAAGAAGATCAAGGCGGAGCTGCTCAAGCTCCAGAAGGAGGACCGGGAGAAGTACGAGCAGTTCTGGAAGAGCTTCGGCCTGAACGTGAAGTATGGCGCTGTGGCGGACTACGGCATGAGCAAGGACAAGGTCATGGAGCTGCTGATGTTCGTCTCCTCCCAGGCGGAAAAGGGGACCACCTTCCAGGAGTACCGGGATCGGATGCCGGAGAGCCAGGAGTATATCTACTACGCCACCGGCGAGGACGCCGGACAGCTGGCCAAGCTGCCCCAGGCGGAGCGTATTCTGGACAAGGGCTATGAAATTTTGTACCTGACCGACGAGGTGGACGAGTTCGTCATGCAGACCGTGGGCGAGTTCGACGGCAAGAAGCTCAAGAGCATCGACGACGAGGACGCTCTCCCGGAGACGGACGAGGAGAAGAAGGCCGCCGAGGAGAAGGCGGAGAGCGGCAAGCCCGTTCTGGACTTCCTGAAGGAGACCCTGGGCGACCGCATCAAGGAGGCCCGCATCTCCAAGATCCTGAAGAGCCACGCCGTCTGCATGACCACCGACGGCCCTGTGACCCTGGAGATGGAGAAGTACCTGAAAAAGCAGGGGGCCGACATGGAGGGCATGAAGGCCGAGCGGGTGCTGGAGCTCAACGCCGACTCCAACGCCTACGCCGCCCTGAAGGACGCAGTGGACAACGACCCGGAGAAGGCGAAGATTTACGCCGAGGTGCTGTACAACCAGGCGCTGCTCATCGCCGGACTGCCTCTGGAGGACCCGGCGGCCTATACCGACCTGATCTGCGGACTGCTGAAATAAGCCGGAGAAAAACGACTCCCCTGACCCGGGCAAAGCCCCGGGTCAGGGGAGTTTTGACGTTCACGAAGGGGAATCAACTACACAGCTGGGTCAGCACGGTGGCGGCAATGCTCCCTGCGGTGGAGCTGCCCCAGCCGCCGTTTTCCACCAGGACGACGAAGGCGTAGGGATAGTCCTCATCGTCGATAAAGCCTACAAACCAGGCGTGGGGGTCGTCGGAGGAGCTGACCTCTGCGGTGCCGGACTTGGCGCAGACCGCCAGGTCGCCGAACTGGTCCTGGCCGTAATGGCTGGTGACGTTGTTGCGCATAAGGGTTTTCAGCTCCTCACAGGTCTCCTCCTCCCAGTCGATGGAGGTGGTGGAGGTGGTGAGGATGGCGGCGGGGAGACCAAAGCTGCCGGTGACTGATTTCAGCAGGGTGGGGACGGCGGCCTCCCCGTCTCCGGCGATGCAGCCCATAAGCACCAGCATGGAGCAGGGGTTCACCAGGTCGGTGTACTGCCCCACTCCGGACCAGGCCAGGTCGGAGGACGAGGTGGGGACGGTGTAGCTCCCCTTGGCAGAGGACAGACCGTTTACCGTCACGCTGTTCAACAGTCCTGCCCGGCTGGCATAGGTTTGGAGAGTGTCGCCCCCCAGCTCCAGAGCCAGAGTGGCGTAGGCACAGTTGCAGGAGTTGGCCAGGGCTTCGGCCAGGGTTTGGGTCCCGTGGACAGAGGGACAGGTGACGGTGTCCCCGTCTACCTCCAGAGAGCCGGTGCAGGTGAAGGTGAAGTCGTCCAGGTCGTCGATCTGCTCGATGGCGGCGGCGGTGGTGACGATTTTGAAGATGGAGCCGGGGGTGAAGGAGGAGGAGAGGAATCGGTTCAGGTAGACGCTGTCATACCGGCTGTCCCCTTCGTTGACCGCCGCCAGCACTTCCTCCGAGTCATAGGGGTCGAAGGTGGGGGAGGAGACCATACAGACGATCTCTCCCGTCTCATAGTTGTAGACCGCCACCGTGCCGTTTCGCCCGTCCAGCGCCTTCCAGGCGGTGACGTTCAGATCGGCGTCGATGGTCAGGGAGACCTGATTGCCTCCGCTGGTCACTCCGGTGATGGGATTGTAGGAGGCCATATACTCGTCAAAGAGCACCTTGGCCCCGGTGGCGATGTTGCCGTACTGGTCGCCTACGGCGTGGAGGGTGGCGATGCGGACGGAGGACTCGTCGGCGTAGTCCCCTGTCTCTCCGTCATAGAGCAGGACGCCGTTCCGGTCGGTAATGGCGCCGGTGGCGATGCGCCCGTTGGTGTACAGATGGGAGTTGGCGGAGAAGGCGACCCAGTCCCGGCCCTCCACAAAGTACATCCCCACGAGGATGGCCGAGCCTGCGATGAGCAGAAGGATAAAGAGCAGCACGAACCAGGTGCGGCCCTGCAGCTTTTTCATGGGGAATCCTCCTCTCCGAGATCGCCGGGCAGCTTCCAGTCCCCCGGCTCCTCCCGGTGGACGGAGAGATGGGCGGAAAAGCTTCCCTCGCCCCACCGCTCCGGCTCCGGGGTGCGCAGCGATTGGGTGATATCGACGTCAGAGACGGCTCCGTCGGCGGGACGCGGGGTAGGGCGGAAGTGGGGCGCAGGCTCCGGATCGGGGACCTGGCCCTTTTTCAGCCGTTTGGGCAGCCGGATGGCGATGCCCGCATTCTGTCGGGTGTCCGACGCCTTGATATAGGCCAGCAGGCACCAGCAGGACATCATACTGGAGCCGCCCACCGACACAAAGGGGAAGGTCACGCCGGTCAGAGGCAGCAGGTCGGTGGAGCCAAAGACGTTGAGCATGGTCTGGACGACAAAGATGGTGGCGGTGGCGCAGGCGGCGATGACGTAGAAGGAGGAGCGACCGGCAGCGGCGGACTTGACCGCAAACAGGGCCAGCAGGATGATGACTACCACCGCCAGCAGAGCGATGATCAGCCCCAGCTCCTCCGCCAGGACGCCGAAGACCAGGTCGGTGTTGGCCGCGCCGATGTTTTTCAGCCAGCCTTCCCCGAGCCCCTGGCCGAACAGTCCGCCGCTGGCCAGCGCGGAGAGGGTCCGGGTCTGCTGATACCCTGTGCCGGAGGGGTCCTCCCACACATGGCGGTAGGCGGCAAAGCGGTTGGCGATATAGGGCTTATAGCTTAAAATAAGGACGCAGGCAAAGACGGCGGCGGCGGTGATAAACGCCACCGAAGGGAAATCGCCGGTGCGGAGAAAGGCAATGGCCAGGAAAGCCACGAAAAAGATCAGGGCCGTGCCAAAGTCGCTCATCAGGGCCAGGCAGCCCACGCAGTAGGCGGAGAAGAACAGGGTGAAGATCAGGTTCCGCCGGGTGAACATCCGGTCCAGAGTGGTGGCCCCCACCAGGATAAAGACCACCTTCACCAGCTCGGAGGGCTGGAAGGAGATGGGGCCGATGGAGATCCAGTTGGTGGCCCCGAACAGCGTCTCTCCCAGCAGCAGGTTGAAAGCCAGCAGCGCCACCGCAAAAATGGCGGCGGGCCAGCGGAGCTTTTTGGCAAGCTCCACATCCCGGAGGACGATGGAGAGGGCGAAAAAGAGGACGATGCCGATGACCACGGCGGCCAGCTGCTTGTAGAGGCTGGAAGGGGCGGAGTCGGCGGTGACGGTGAGGCAGAGGGTGGTCAGGAAAAAGGCTAGCGTCTCGATCTCGAAGCCGGTTCGCCGCAGGACGCGATAGATGAAATAGACGACCCACATGAGCAGACACAGCACCCCGAAGGAGAAGAGCACCGGCTGGAGGTATTCCTCCTCCACCACCGATTCCAGCTGGAAGCACAGGCCCGCCTGAAAGATGGTGAGCAAAATCAGGGTGACGCCGGGGGAAAAGACCTTTCCCGGGCGGGTCCGGCTCTGGGCCTGGGCCGCCTCCTCGGCGGCGGAGATGGGGTAGAAGGCCAGCTGGGTACTGCCCAGGCCAACGACATCGCCCGCCTGGATGGGGGCGGGGGCCTCCAGCAGAGCGCCGTTGAGAAAGACGCCGTTTTTGGTCCGCAGGGGAAACAGGGTCCACTGCCCCCGGGCGTCCCTGGTCAGGGCGGCGTGATTTCGGGAGACGGCGGGGTCGGAGAGCACCACGTCGCAGGAACGGGAGCGGCCGATCAGGATTTCCCAGTGGCAGAGGGGATAGGCGTTCCCCGATGGGTCGGTGAGCCGACCCCAGCGCTCCTGCTCCAGCTTGCCCTGGAGCAGACTGCGGGCGCAGCGGACCACCACCAGCAGAGCCATCAGCGGCAGCAGAAACTGCAATATCACAGCGAATACGCCGGAAACCGTCTCCATCAGAGCGGCGTCCTGGGACAGATCGGAAAACCAGGTCTGGATGCTGTCCCAGAGAGAGGACAGGGCAGCCTGTATGGCGGACAGGTCCATGGAGTACCTCCCTGTTACTATAATATTTGCCCCTTGGTTTATGGCAGCCAGCCATAGGC
>JAJQHP010000113.1 GCA_021199695.1 Clostridiales bacterium | reverse complement strand
CTGCCTGTTGCGCAACGGGATCAGCATCGCCACGGCTCAGGCCCTGGGCATTGGATATGATCCCCAGGTCGCCTCCGGTCATGCCGGAGACACCGAGCCCTGCCTGATTATCCCCATCGACAGCGGCCATTATATCGCAGCGCCGTCTGCGTTATTCCTCTGAGGCAAACAGAGATATATATAATTTATATGCGATTGCCACGTCAAAGGAGGTATTTGTCTGTGACTGTGTACCGGATGCGATCAGTGTGATGCAGACTGACAACCCTGCTATCTCTTTGACGTCTCCGGCCTCGATGCAAAAAGTTATCCAGTATGTGCAGGATAAAAATCCAGATTGCTGTCTGATTCTGACATTTGGTGGTGACGAGCGAAATCAAGCGCAGGCGTCTCTTGCCGCAGCTAATATTGCGTATATTACTGCTAATATTGCTGGCAGATATCAAAGCACTCACGATCGTTTGCTGTGCGACGAGGCTGGATTGCGCCGTGAAATCTATACAGCCATGCAATTAGCAGGGCCAAAGCCTCACAATACGCTATATTATGTCACACAGCAGATGGTGCATGATATTGAGGAGTCAAGTCACTCAGTAAAAACCGGTTTTTCGAATCTTGATAAAAAATGCGGAGGCCTGCACAGTGGACTATACTGCGTAGCAGCTTGCAGCTCTGTTGGCAAGACAACCTTCTGCCTGCAGATGGCCGACCAAATTGCCGCCGAGGGTACCGATGTCTTGTTTTTCAGTCTGGAGCAGACAGAGCTGGAAATCATCTCTAAATCCATCTCCAGGTTAACCGCTATACATGATATGGAAACGGCAGTCAGCAGCCAGTCGATCCGAAACGGTAAAATCCCCCATGCGGTAATAAAAGCCCAAGACAATTATACCGATATGGTTGGTGACAGGATTAGTATCATCCAGGCGGATTTCCACTGCGATGTGCAATATATGCAGAGTTATATCCACACCTATATCCGGCGGAACCATTGCAAGCCTGTGGTTATGATTGATTACTTGCAAATTGTCACTATGCAGGATGATACCGGCAAACGGTATCAAAGCACCAAGGATATGATTGACAATGTGATCACCGGGCTGAAGCAAATCAGCCGAGATGAGAAAATGACCGTTATTATCATATCGTCGGTCAACCGCTCCAGTTATACCTCTCCAATCGAACTGGACAGCCTGAAGGAATCAAGTGGCATCGAATATAGCTGCGACTGTGTCTGAGGGCTCCAATGCGCCTGTGTAAGCAGCGACGAGTTTGACCGGATGTCACCCTCAGAAAAACGCAAGGAAATCGACAAGGCAAAAATTGAGATGCCGCGAAAGGTAGAGCTTGTATGCGTCAAAAATCGCTTTGGCATATCATATTACACCTGCCAATACGACTATTGGCCCGCCGTCGATCTGTTTGTCCCAGATGATACCCCTGCAGTACTATCAGTCCCCCGCAAAGCAGGAAGGAGGCTACAGAAATGAATCTGTCTGAGTACGCTAAATTGCACCCCGTCGATGATCAGGAATCAAATGAGATGTCTGATGTCGTAGCTGCATACCGAGCCCAGCTGCAAAAGGCTTTTGTTTCTCAGAACACCAGTCGATCGGCTCAGCGTATGATGCAGGAAATCTCTATCCAGTTAGAGCGAAACGATTCTCCCCAGGCAATCTTACATCTGGCAATTCAGTGCATCGCAATCCTGACCGACGATCAGGCATGGGCAGAGAGTTGCGACGCATATGTGCAGGATTGGGAAGGTCTGTCCCAGCAGTCCGTATTCTGCGATGACATCAGCGCGCAGTTGGATGCACAACAGGATGCCTTATGCAAACAAGTGGAATCATTGCAACGCAGGCTTAAGAAGGAAGTCGCAAAAATTATTCTATTATAAACAAGTTGAACTTTCTTTCCGCTGAAATCAATAATTTACTGGATAAATAATTTTCCACAGGCTGAGCGAGACATTCTTCGTGTTTCGCTCAGCCTTTTTTCTTCAGGCGGAACATTTTTCCTCTCCCTTATAAATTGACCTGCCTCTAAAAAAATTTGTCTCAACCACTGTTTTATCAGATCATTTTCCTAAAATTCACCTAGTTTTAAGGTGAAACAGAAAATGAGACTGCCCTCATATCAGAATATGCAAAACATCTGGTATAGAGGACAAGTCTCTACGCATAGCATGACGATAATTAGATGTGGGGTAAGAGAGGATTTATGATGCAGGGGACCGAACACAGCGACAGACGAAACCCATTGTGTACAAGCAAATTTAAGGATGGAAAAGCCATTTCATCGAAACAATATACAGACAAATGGGCTGAACTAATCAACCTTTTAGAAAAGCAAAAGAACAATTGTCCGGAAGATTGATGATGACAGACTGCTTACACTGTGGTATTATTATCAGTGGAAACAGCTTGTCTCTGCCCGAAAGGAGAGATCAAGCAAATATGAGTCAAAAGGTAGCCATATACTGCCGCCTGTCGGAGGAAGACAGGAACAAACAACATGAAGGGGATGACAGCAACAGCATCCAGAATCAAAAAGCCATGCTTCTGCAATATGCCGCAGAAAAGGGGTGGGAAGTGTATGACATTTACAGCGATGACGATTATGCAGGCGCAGACCGCCGTCGGCCGGAATTTACCCGCCTGTTAAAGGACGCTGAAGCACACCGGTTTGACATTGTCCTCTGCAAGACCCAATCCCGCTTCACACGCGAATTAGAACTTGTTGAGAAGTACATTCATGGCCTGTTCCCTCTCTGGAATATCCGCTTTGTCAGTATCGTTGACAATGCCGACACCGCCAACAGGGGGAACAAGAAATCCCGCCAGATCAACGGGCTTGTCAATGAATGGTATCTGGAGGATATGTCCGACAACATCCGCAGCGTGCTGGTCAGCCGCAGGCAGGACGGATATCACATTGGTTCATTTGCATTATACGGGTATCAAAAGGACCCGGAGCAAAAGGGACACCTGATCATCGACGAGGAGGCTGCCGCTATTGTCCGTGAAGTGTTTTCACTTTACGCACATGGATATGGTAAGACTACCATTGCCCGCATTTTGAATGACCGTGGAATCCCCAATCCGACGGAATACAAGCGTCTCAAGGGACTCCGTTATAAGCCTCCCAAGTTGAAAAATAGTACCCTCTGGAAGTATTACACCATTGCTGATATGTTGGAAAATGAGATGTACATCGGGAACATGGTCCAGGGCAAGTACGGAAGCGTATCGTACAAGACCAAACAGAACCGGCCTCGACCTAGACGTGATTGGTATGTTGTAAAGGGCACTCACGAACCGATCATTGATCAGGCGTTGTGGGACAGGGTGCAGGCCCTGCGGGCTCAGCGGGCACGTCCCTTCTCTTCCGGAACCATCGGACTATTCTCCAAGAAAGCCAGATGTGCTTGCTGTGGATATAACATGCGCTCCTCAAAGAACAGGGGAAAGCACTATCTGCAGTGTCCGAACCGGCATATTTCGAAGGACGCCTGCACCGGCTCGTTTATCGCTGTGGATAAGCTAGAACGGATTGTCATTGCCGAGCTCAACCGACTGTCTGCGGAATACCTGGACAAAGACCAGTTGCTGCAGCAGATCGCATTTTGCAACGATTTGCAGGAGCGAAAAAAGCAGCTGCTCAGCGATCTGTCCGTCTATGAGAAAAAGACAGCCGAATGCAGCAAAGCCACCCGCAATTTGTATCTGGATAAGGTGAGAGGGCTGATCAGCGAGGGAGATTTTCTCGAGCTGTCTAAGGGCTTTTCAGAGGATCGAGAGCGGCTGGAGCGCAGGGCGCAGGACGCTCAGAGGCAGATTGCCGGGATTGCGGAACGAATTGCAGCCGGAGACAATCGCCGTGAACTGATTGAGCGATACACCAACCCGGATCATCTGTCCCGGGAAGCGGTAGAAGTGCTGATCGACTACATCCTGGTGGGCAAGCGTGCCCCCGGAGAGAAGACCGCCCCTGTCGAAATCCACTGGAACTTCTGATTCTATCTCAAATCACATAATTACGCAGCAATGAACTTAATGTTGTTCTTGTCACGTTGCAGCAGAGCAAAAAGCCCGCGTCACCTATGACAACATCCTCCGTCTCTCTGATGACCCGGATGTGAACGACGTGATCCGCTTCCTGCGGGAGCGGGAGGTCGTCCACTTCCAACGCTTCGGAGAGGCCATCGCCCTGGCAAAGGAACGGATGAACCAGAAGAACGTCTATCTCACCAACCCGGCCTTCGACCCGGCGTGACCTGTTTGCGGTCAGTGGTCGGGCAATAAAACGATAAAAGCCCCCGCCTGAGAAACGGCTGCACAGCCGCTCCCAGGCGGGGGCTTATGTGATGTACCCGGTCAGGCTCTTGGATGGGCCTTGGTATAGACGTCCTTTAGGTGCTGGTTCACCAGCTTGGCATAGACCTGGGTGGACGAGATGTCCGCATGACCCAGCATCTCCTGGATGGCGTGGATATCCGCCCCGTTTTCCAGCAGATGGGCGGCAAAGGAGTGCCGGAGGGTGTGGGGAGTGATCTCCGACTGGATGCCTGCCTTTTCTCCGTAATACTTGATCAGCTTCCAGAAGCCCTGGCGGCTCATCCGGGTGCCGTTCATGTTGACGAACAGCGCCTCCTCCCCTTCCACCGCCAGCTTGGGCCGCACGTCCCGGAGGTAGTCGGTCAACGCCTTCAATGCGGTGGGATACATGGGGATAATCCGGTTCTTGTCCTTGCCCCTGCAGCGGATAAAGCCGGCCGTCAAAAACACATCGTCCACGTTCAGGCCGATCAGCTCGCTGACCCGGATGCCGGTAGCATAGAGCAGCTCCAGCATGGCGTGATCCCGATAGCCCTTCATATCGACGCACTCCGGCTGCTCCAGCAGAAGCTCTACCTCCTTGCTGGTCAGGATCTTGGGCAGCTTCCGCTCCACCTTGGCGGTCCTGACCCCCTCCGCCGGGTTGTCCTCCCGTTTGCCCTGCTCCATCATCCAGTGGAAGAAGCACTTCAGGGAAGCCAATGCCCGGGTCACGGTGGCGGCAGACTTTCCCTGTCCGCTCAGCCACTGGGCATATTCCTGCACCTCGTCCTGGCCCACAGTGGAGAGCTCCACGTTTCTCTGGGTCAGGTAATCCGCAAATTGATTGACATCGCGGAGATAGGAACTGACCGTGTTGGCAGAAGATTTCTTTTCAGTTGTCAAGTAGTTTTTAAACCCATCCACAACCTGCATCATAACTTGCCTTCTCGATCTTTTTGTGTTTACTGTCCGGTCAGCAGCATCGGCGTCAGCCAATACCAGACCAGATATCCCCAGGCCACCGTCAGCGCCAGACCCGCCAGACAGAAGCCCACGCACCGCCCCAACGTCTGTCGAGGCAGTCTTGTATTTTTTCGCCGCCCGGTGGCCAGCTCCCAGGAGATCGTCCATCCCGGCACCGCCACCGCCAGCAGCATCGCCAGCAGGATACCGTCTCCCACGCAGACCCACGCCGCTCCCGCCGCCAGCCCCGGATAACCCCAGGTACGCACAAAGGCGGAGACCGTACAGGCCGTCAGGAATCCTCTGACTCCCATCAACACCGGCAGACCAGCCGCACCCAAGGCGCTGAAGCTGAGGACCACTGCCAGTCCCACCGGCTGCGCTGCCCGCCACAGAAGGGCCAGAGGCTGTGGCTCCGTCCCCTGTCTGACCGCTTCCTCCATCCAGCGCTCCAGGACGGACGCCAACTGCTCCGTTCCCAGCCCGGCAGCAATGTGCCCCGTGACCGCCCCCGCCAGAAATCCGGCCGTCAGCAGCAGCCAAGACAGGCGATAGGGAGAGCCGGGAACAGTCAGTACCCGGACGCCGGAATGTTGCCTCTTCATTCGCTCACCTCTCCACAGTCTATGAAGGGTGGCAAATCGGTAGAAGATTACTTGCCCAGCTCGTCCGCCCGGCGGATGCAGCGGGTAAATGCCTCCCCGATCATCCGGTCAAAGCCCAGCTCGTCAAAGGCCGTCAGCGCCGCCAGCGTCGTCCCGCCAGGGGAGCAGACCTGACGCTCCAGCTCCGCCGCCGTATGACCGCTCTCCAGCAGCATCCGGGCGGAGCCCTCCATGGTCTTGGCCGCCAGGTGGAGGGCCGTCTCCGGGTCGATGCCCCGCTTCTCCGCCTCCTGCACCATCCGGGCAGCCATACGGAAGAAAAAGGCCGGGCTGGAGCCGCTGACCGGGATAATGTCATTGATCTTGTCGGCGGGAAGGATCTCTACCAGACCGGCCGCCTCGAACATCTGCCGCACGAACCGGTACTGTGCCTCCGGCACATCGCCCTGCTCCGTCATGGCGGAGGCCCCGCACCCCAGCATCAGCGGCGTGTTGGGCATGACACAGATGATCCTCGCCTCCGGCAGCTGCTCTCGGAGCCAGGCCTGTGAAATTCCGGCGGCAATGGAGACCACGCATTTCCCGGATGTACAGGGGCCGATCTCCTCCAGCACGCCCGGAAGCACCTGGGGCTTTACCGCCAGGAGAAGAATGTCCGCCTGGCGAACCACCTCCAGATTAGAGGTTGTCGTATGAACGCCCATATCACCGAATGGTTTGAGCTTGTCTGTGTGCGGATTGGACATCCAAACCTGATCCGGTGACATAACATTCGCCCGGAGCGCCCCCCGTAAAATGGCGCCTCCCATATTTCCGGCGCCGACCACGCCTAACATAAAACCATTCATCTCCGTCAACTCCACCGGCAAAAGGTCAGAATATACCCCTGATTCTGAGGGAATATACATACTATACCATTTCTGGGTCGGTTTGTGCAATACTTTTTTAGGATTTCTTCCATTTTTATCTATTATGCCGAAATTTTATGTCAACAGCGTTATGTAAACTCCAGAACCGACGATTTTGCGATTTGGCGTCAGCCAGTGCTGTTAGAACAAGATATAGCCCTCTTTTCGGTATCTCAAAACAAAATATGGCCCAAAGAGGTTTCAAATCCCCTTTGGGCCAGGTCTGATTACGTCCTGTAATTATACCGTCCGTATTTACAGTTTTTGGTCAATTTGCCGAATTTGATCGAATCGCCTTGATGGCGATAGCACATTCCAGCCGCTTCCGCTCCAGCTCACAGGCGATGTGGGAGGGCTGTTTCAGGTCGCCGTTCTCGTTGTAGCCTCCGGCCGCGCAGCCGCCGGAGCAGTAGAACCGGGCCCAGCACTCCCGGCAGGCGGGCTTGGTATAGATGTTCAGCGCCGCAAAGGTGTTGGACAGCTTCTCATCAAAGGTCCCCTCATAGACGTTGCCCATCTTGAAGTCCTCGTTGCCCACGAACTGATGGCAGGGGTAGATGTCCCCCTCCGGCGTGACGGCAACATATTCGCTGCCTGCGCCGCAGCCCCGCATCCGCTTGATGACGCAGGGACCCTGCTGCAGGTCCACGAAGAAATGAAAGAAGCTGATCTCAGGATGGTCTACCAGCTCCCGGGCCAGCTTATCATACTCCGCCCGGGCGGCGTCCAGCTCCGCCTCGGTGATGGCGTAGGGGTCCCCCGGCTTTCCGGTGGCAGGCTCCACCGATACGTTTTTGAAACCCAGCTCCCGGGCCATATACAGGACATCGGCAGCAAAGTCCGGATGCTTTTTCGTGTAGGTCCCCCGGGCGTAGTACTCCTGGTCTCCCCTGCCCGCCACCAGCTGCTGGTACTTGGGCACAATGCGGTCAAAGCTCCCGTTGCCCCCGGCAGTGGGCCGCTGGTCGTCGTTGACCTCCTTCCGGCCGTCCAGAGAGAGGACGCAGTTCTTCATCTCCCGGTTGATATAGTCGATCTTCTCCTGGTTGAGCAGCATCCCGTTGGTGGTGATGGTGAACCGGAAATTCTTGTTGTACTGCCCCTCGATAGAGCGGGCGTACTCCACCGTTTTCGTCACCGTATCCCAGGCCATGAGGGGTTCTCCGCCGAAGAAGTCCACCTCGATGTTCCGGCGCTTGCCGGACTTTTCAATCACGAAGTCGATGGCCCGCTTCGCCGTCTCAAAGGGCATGATCTTCCGGCCTGTGCCGAAATCCCCGGTGGAGGCAAAGCAATACTTGCACCGGAGGTTGCAGTCATGGGCCACGTTCAGGCAGAGGGCCTTCACCGGAGCGTCTTTCACATAGGCCCACCGGGGGTCGATATAGTCCTCCTTCGCAAACAGAAGCCCCTGGGTCTCCAGCTCCTTCAGCTCAGACCAGACCTCGTCGATCTCCTCCCGGGCATAGGGCAGCGACTCCGCCATCTCCTCCGGGCAGCGCTCCGGCAGAGATTCCAGCTCCTCCACCCGGCGGAGCACCTGGTAGGTCATCTCATCCAGCACATGGACCGCGCCGCTGTTCACATCCAGGGCGATGGGGCAGTCCAGTGCAACAAAGGTATGTACCATTTTGATTCCTCCCCTTCCCGCCGCAGGCAGACAGAAGAATGGACACATCGGAAGCTCCAATGTGTCCATACGTCTCCAAAAGATCCGCTGCGGCCGGAGATTACTTCTGGTTTTCGCACTGCTGGTTGGCAACGGTGCAAGAGGTCTTGCAGGCAGACTGGCAGGAAGTCTGGCACTCGCCGCAGCCGCCGTAGGAAGCGCTCTTCTTCAGGGTAGCGCCGTTCAGGGTCTTAATGTGCTTCATGGTTTCCCCTCCTCTGTACGATCACGCATCTGGAAACGGCCTTTCAGCCTCTTGTCATATCCAGTGGTCCCATTATATCACTTCATCCCGGACATTTCAATCATTTTCTCCGTTTTTTGCGAAATGCAGAGAGCAGTCCGCTGACCGCCCCGCCGCCCAGGGCGGCAACCGTCAGAGGGACCAGACCGCTCCCGGCGCCGCCCTCCGGGAAGAGCAGCCCTGCGCCCAGCCACAGGAGCAGAAACACCC
>JAJQHP010000126.1 GCA_021199695.1 Clostridiales bacterium | reverse complement strand
CCCATCAGCAGCAGTACCGCCGCCAGTCCCACGGCGGAAATGCCGCAGCTGGCCCTTAAAAAGGAGTAAAAGGTGGAGAGGTTCCGCCCGCAGTCCAGGAAGATGACCCGGGTGCCGCTCTCATCGCTGGTGATGGCATAGCGGTAGTCGGAGAGGAATCCCCGTTCGGCGCCCCGGCTCATCGCCTCCTGGGCGTACTCGATGGCCGCAGAGGTGTCCACGGCGGCGATTTTCCCCGTATCCACCGTCTCCACCTCTCCCCCGCTGTTGAGCAGGACAGAGAAGTACCGGGACTCATAGGGCAGCTCCGGGGACAGCTCCCGCAGGCCGCCCAGTCTGCTGTCCGATGGAGGCGCGCTTCCGTCTCCCTGCTTTTGACTCTGGCTCTCCTGTCGGGGGAACGCACCGTTGTTGTCTGCCAGGATGTCCAGCACCTGGTCGGCGTCCTCCACGATCCCCTGATAGTTCACCAGGTTCACGCTCCCCATAATGGCCAGCAACACCACCAGCAGGGAGAGCATGGACATAGCGATAAACTTGACCCGGAGCTTGCGTATCATGACAGCTCCTCCAGGGAGTATCCGGCGTTCCGGGTGGCTTTGATCTGGATGTTGGCGTGAAGGGCGGTCAGCTTTTTCCGCAGGTAGGAGATGTACACCCACACCACGTTGACCTCCGTCTCGCTGTCATAGCCCCAGATCTTCTCCAGAAAACGCTCGGTGGAGATGAGCCGCTTCGGATTGGACATGAGCATCTCCAGCATCTGGAACTCCCGGTTGGCCAGACGAAAACTGCCCGTAGGAGAGGACAGCTCAAAGGTCGCCCGATCCAGCGTGATATTCCCCACCTGAAGTCTGGAGTCCGGCTGGGCCGTCTTTCCCCGGGTCATGGCCCGGATACGGGCCAACAGCTCCCGGGAGTTGAACGGCTTAGTCAGGTAGTCATTGGCGCCGCTGTCCAGGCCCAGCACCTTGTCGTCGATCTCCGATTTTGCCGTGAGGATGAGGATGGGGACCTGGTTCCCCGCCTCCCGGGTGCGCCGAAGGACGGTGATGCCGTCTATCTTCGGCATCATCAAATCCAGGATGACCCCGTCATAGTCCCCGTTTTCCAGCCAGGCCAGGGCCTCCGCCCCGTCGTAGACCGCATCCACAGAATAATGGTTCTTCTCCAGAATGGCGACAATGGCTCTGGAGAGAGACCGCTCATCCTCCGCCAGCAGCAGACGCATACCGCTCCCCTCCCATTTTGTTTTTTTCAGTATAGCCCAGATACCTTAAAGGGAATTAAAACCCCCTTTTCATCAGAAGTATTTTACCACTTCTTTTCTCCTCTGTCATCTCTCCGTCTGCCGTCGCATGAGCAAACTACCAGCCCGCCGGTCTCCCGGCGGGCTGGCACACTTACAGCAGATCAGGTTCCAATCAAGCCCTTTCAGGCACGGCAAAACACCACCGCTTCGGCGCTGCCGAAGGGACTTTCTCCCCGTACCGTCACCGTTCCGGCCCCGTCCGGCTTTATGATAGCCAGGGCCTCGCCGTAATAGGTGTCGGTGGTGTCCGTCAGGTATCCCCGCTCGTTGTAGGGGCAGGCGCTGCCCATGCCCAGCAGCGTCCCGCCCTGAACAGTGACATGGATGTCGCCCCGGGCCAGGGGCTTGACCTCCCCTTCCTCATCGGTGTATTTCAGCCGGACATAGCACAGGCCGTCGGGGGCCACCGTCTCCGTCTCCGGAGTCAGGGTCAGCAACGTCTCGTCTCCGGCGCTGTGCAGGGAGGTGCGGTACAGCTCCGCCCCGGCATCGTCATAGGCCACGGCGGTCAGCTCTCCCGGCTGATAGGCCACCCGGAAGGAGGTACGGCAGTTCTTCGCCGTCTTTTTCCGGCCCAGCTCCCGGCCGTCCAGCAGCAGAGCCACCTCCGCTCCCCGGCTGTAGACCTCCACCTGGGTCTCTTTGCCCTCGGCCCCGTTCCAGCTCCAGCTCTCAAAGGTGTTGGACATCCGCCAGGCGGAGGGAGAGTGCCGGTCAAAGGCGTGGTCCGCCGGGACGACGCCGATGCGGATGGGGGACAGCTCAAAGGCCACCTGGGTATAGGCCGCCTCGCCGGAGGGCTTTCCGGTGATGTCCAGCCGTCCGCTGCCTGCGGTCAGCCAGCCAACTCCATGGTCAAATTCGGGGGCGTAGTCGGCGTACTCCCAGGCCCCGATGCCCAGCTCGCCCAGGTAGTCCATACCGGCCCAGACGAAGTCGCCGATGAGGGCGGGATGCTCCTTGGCGATGTCCCAGAACCGGGCGGCGTCGGCGCAGAAGGTCTCGCTGCCCACGATGACCCGGTCGGGGTACCGCTTAAAGTCTCCCTCGTAGCGGTTGATACCGTAGTTGTACCCCGCCACGTCCAGCCTGGCGAAGGCCTCCCGGGTCTTGACGTTGCTCCCGTGGAGGGTGGCCCCGAACTTCATGAAGCCGGAGCCCATCAGCCCCGCCAGGTTGTTGAAGAACTCGCTGCCCACCGCCTTCTTTTTGCCGGGCTTGCCCTGGTTCTTCTCCGCCTTCTCCGCCTCCTTTTTCGCCTTGTCGTCGCTGTAGACGCCAAAGCCCATGGAGCTGAGGTAGTTAAAGAAGATGTTGATGCCGCAGGTCACCGGGCGGTTATCCAGCTTGTGGAGCCAGTCCCGCATATTCCCGGTCAGCTCGATGCCTCTGGGCTGGGCGGTCTCGGAGACCTCGTTGCCGATGGAGTACATCACCACGGAGGGGTGATTGAAGTCCTTCTCTACAATGTCCGCCAGGTCCTGCTTCCACTGCTGCTCCATGCAGGAGGCGTAGTCGTACTGGGTCTTGTGGATGTACCACATATCCACATATTCGTCCATGACCAGCATACCCAGCCGGTCGCAGGCGTCCAGCATGGCCTTGGAGCAGGGGTTGTGGGCGGAGCGGATGGCGTTGTAGCCGTTCTCCAGCAGCAGCCGGATCTTCCGCTCCTCCGCCTGGGGATGGGCTACCGCCCCCAGCAGGCCGTTGTCGTGGTGGATGCAGGCTCCCCGGAGGATGACCCGCTCCCCGTTGATGCAAAAGCCCCGCTTGCTGTCGCACTCCACCGTCCGGATGCCGAAGGCCGTCTCCTGGACGTCCTCCCCGAAGACCGCCCGGCAGGTGTACAGCTTCGGATGCTCCGGAGACCAGAGCTGCGCCCCCCGGAGGGTGACGCTCGCCGTCCGGGTCGTGCCGGGCAGCTCCACCGTGGTCAGCAGCCGCTCCCCGTCCAGCAGCTGGACGGACAGCGGGGCCTCTCCCTGGGTATGCACCTGGATTTGGACCTGGGGCGGGTCGATGGAGCGGGTGGACACCCGCACCCCGTCGGGACAGATGTGGGCCTGGGGCAGGACGTGGAGCCACACCGGACGGTAGATGCCCGCGCCGGAATACCAGCGGCTGTTGGGCTGGTCGGCGTTGCGGGCGATGACCTGCACCTGGTTCTCCTCCCCGTACCGGAGCTTCCCGTCCAGGTTCACCCGGAAGCCGGTGTAGCCGTAGGGGTGGAAGGCCACCTGCTCCCCGTTGAGCCAGACCTCGGCGTTGTGATAGACCCCCTCGAACTCCAGCAGGACGTTTTTCTCCGCCCACTCCGCCGGGGCCTGGAACGTCTTTTCGTAGCAGTAGTCATGGCCCTCGAACCATCCGGTATTCGTGCCGCCGGGGGAGTCCGGCGTTCTTTGTTCGGCCAGCATGGCGTCATGGGGCAGGGTCACGGGCTTTGCCGTGTCCGAAACCCCCAAGCGGCGATAGCTCCAGCTGTCGTTAAATGAGATTTTCAATGGATGCACCCTCTCTCTGCAATATAGGACAATTCGGGCCGCCTTGCGGCGGCCCGAAAGGTTCTGTCAATTATGCCTTCTCACGGGGCAGGAAGCCGGACACGGCGGACAGGACAGCCGCCACGCCCATAATCACTGCGATGGTGACGATGGTACCCACCTGGGTGGAGTCACCGAACATCACGATGCCCTGATAGGCGTCCACGAAGGAGCCCACGTTATCCGTGACGATGCGGACGCAGCCCACCATATAGCAGGCGGTAGAGGCCACCACCAGAATGTCCAGGTCCTTCCAGATGGTCACCAGGTCGATGGCGATGCCCAGGATCAGGGCCACGGTGATAACGGTGTCGGTAGCGCTGTGGTTGGGAGCCCAGGAAGAGAACTGAACCAGACCCACCACCGCCACGATAGCGGAGACCAGCAGGACATACCAGCCAAAGGATTTCTTTTTCAGAATCGACATTTGTCACGCCTCCTTATCGGGGTTCTTTTTCAGGTTCTTCCGGAGCATCATCGCCAGGCACAGAACCTCCAGCACGGCGCACACGGCGATGATGGCGTACATGGTGGGCTGCCACCAGGGGGTGATGGACTCGATCACCGAGTCGGCGCTGCTGCCGTTCATGATGTTGCTGTTGACGGCGGCATAGAGGTTATCGTGGGCAGACTTGCGCACCATGCCCAGCAGGTCGCCGTCGTCATTCTCGGTGATGGCGGCCAGCAGAGTGCTGGAGCTGACACTGGTAAAGTCGAGGCAGAAGGTGTCGGTACCGGCCACAACTGCATCCACATAGTGGGCCAGATAGGAATCCGTGGCGCTGATGACGGCATCCGTCTCAGACAGTCCTACGAAGCCCCATTCGTTCTCCAACACCTGAGTCAGCAGAGCAGAGCTGGTGGAGCACCAGTTGAATCCGATACGGTTGAAGGCGTGCATGATAGCGCCCAGGTTGGATTCCTCGACTGCCTTCTGGAACACCCGCAGAGCGCCCTCGCGGAAGGTCTGCTCGTTGAAGAACACGGCAACACCCTGGCGATTGTTCTCCTGGTCGTTTCCGGCGAAGTGCTTCATGCCGGCGTGGACGCCCTTGGCCTCCATGGCCTCCACCTCGATGGCGGCGCAGATGTAGCCCACAGTGGAGTCCTCGGAATAGTACTCGAAGTTACGGCCGCCGAAGGGGGTGCGGTGGACATTGGAGCCGGGCATCCAGTCCAGCTCGAAGCCCAGATACAGGCACTCCTCGGCCATCAGGTTGGCCCGGTTGTACAGCAGCTCCTTGTTGAAGGTGGATGCAAGGATCACCTGGCAGGGGAAGCAGCAGTCGTCCCGGTCATCGCCGTACAGCGTTGCGTCGAAGGTGCCGCCCACGCCGTCAGGTCCGTCGCCCACCACGACAGCTGGCTTGCCCACGGAAGTGATCTCGGCAGTGCCGAAATTATCCGCCATGACAGCGCACAGCTCCTCGATGGTGAACTGGTTCAGATAGGTGTCCCACTCCGGGTCGTCATAGTCCAGGCCGATCATGGCCGCCAGGGGGATGCCCTGGTTGTCGCCCACAGTGTAGTCGCTGATGGAGGCGGCGTCATCCGCCTTCACATAGTTGTAACCGGCCAGGGCGTCGATCATGTCCTCGTCCAGGGTGATCTGGGTGGCCTCGGTGGGATAGGTGCCCTCCCAGTCCTGACGGGTCAGGTAGGTGACGGTACCCTCCGCCCAGTAGTTGATGTCGCAGTCATCAAACTGGTTGGTGACCTCCTCGCCGGTGGAGGAGTAACGATAGGTCTCGGTGTCCAGGGCGTCCAGCGTCCAGGTGTAGGTCTTGGCGGCGTCTCCGACGGCCTCGCTGCCGTCCACGGCCACCATGCCGGTGGCGCCCTTGGCGGCCAGGACGTTGTTCAGGGCGTCATGGGCATCGTCACCGATGGAGATGTAGTAGTCACCGGCGCTGAGGATGTAGCCCTTGGCGTTGGTGTAGTCATAGCTGGCCAGGAGATACCGGTCACAGACGATCTCCAGGGTCTGGCTCTCTCCCGGCTCCAGGGTGTCGGTCTTGCCGAAGTCCAGGAGCTGGATGGCGGACTTCTCCACCAGGTTCTCCTTCTCATAGTCGCCGTAGGGGGTCTGGGCGTAGACCTGAACCACGCTCTTTCCGGCCACGGTGCCGGTGTTGGTGACGGTCACGGTGACGGTGATGTCGTCCCCGTCCATGACCACGCTGTCCAGGGTCTGCTCAAAGGTGGTATAGGACAGGCCGTAGCCGAAGGGATATTGCACCTCGTCGGTGTAGTTCCAGCTGCTGCCGGTGGAGGAGCCCACGGAGGCGTCTGCCCCGCCCTGGCCCAGAACAGTGTCCTCATACCGGGTCTCGTAGTACTTATAGCCCACGTAGATGCCCTCGGCCTGGACGTTGTAGTAGGAGACGCCGGCGTCGGCATCCTCTACGGCGGCCAGCACCTCGTCCAGGTTGGTCCAGGTCTGGTTGTTATAGCTGGCGTTCACCACAGAGGGAGCGGACAGGGAGTTGACGGCATAGGTGTCTACCAGATGGCCGGAGGGGTTGGCCTCGCCGGTAAGGAGAGCCGCCACGCCCTCAAAGCCCCGCTGACCGGGCAGGCCGATCCACAGGCAGGCGTCCACGTTGTACTCATCCAGCCAGTTCAGCTCCATGGCGTTGCCGCTGTTGATGAGGACGATGATCTTATCAAACACGCCGGAGTCGTTGATCATCTGGAGCAGATCCTTCTCCTCCTGATGGAGGGCCAGCTGGCTGATGCCCTCATACTGGTCTTCCAGCTCCAGCTCGAAGCCCTCGCCTGCCTCACGGGCAAACATCACGATAGCCACGTCGTTGTAGTCGTCCGCCCAGGATGCCTGCAGCTCGTCAGTGTAGAAGGAGATGTCCTCCTCGCCCATGGACGCCTCGCTGGATGTGCCGGAAACGTAATCATAGCCGCCGGTACCCCGGGTGGTCTCACTGGCCACATAGGCGTCATACAGGGTGTCGTTGATGGCAAAGCCCGCATCCGTCAGGGCGGTGTACAGGTCGATGCAGTACTCTCCCTTGTAGCCGTTGGAACCGGCGGAGGAGTTCTTGTACAGAGGCTGGGCCACGGCATGACCGAACAGGGTCACCCGGGTCTCGTCGGAGGTCAGGGGCAGTGCGTTATCCTCGTTTTTCAGCAGGACAGCGCCCTCGGCCTCCTCGGTCACGGCCTCCTCATAGGTGTCGGCAATGAGCAGCTGCAGGTTCTCCGCATTCAGCTCGCCGTACTCGCTCTCATAGTAGGTCAAATCCTCGTCAGAGTCGCCGCTGTTGACGATCTGGCTGGTGGAGATGTCCAGAGCCTGGTTGATGGTGGACGCATAGTCGAGCATACACTGGGTCGCCAGGATAGAGACGACCAGCAGGATAGCGACTACGGACGAAAGCCCGGTCCACAGCTTGGAATGTTTCACAGTCTGATTCCTCCATTCTCGTTTTGCGCGTTGCCGCCCCGGCACTGCGCAGATGCCGGAGGGCAGAGTGGGAGCGGCGCCGCTCCTGATGGAGACATTCTACAGCACTTTGTCAAAACATTTCAAGCGATCCCGCACAACCTGTCATTTTTCCTGCACACTTTGTCATTGACGCCAAAAGGGCGGGCCACATTTGGCCCGTCTTTGGAGAAATTTATGGCTTTGGTACAGGAATCATCACCTGGAGGGAGAACAGCCCGTTTTTGGCCCGGACAGTGATGCAGCCCCCGTACCGCTCGGTGATGGAACGGATGGTTTTCAAGCCGTAGCCGTGGTAGCTCCGGTCCCCCTTGGTGGTGACCGGGAGGCCGTTTTCAAACTGGAGCCGCCCCTGGAAGCGGTTCTCGATCTGGATCATCAACAGGGCGTTGCGGGTGTAGACCTTCACGTCGATGACCCGGCACTGGGGGTCCGGGAGCTGGCACACGGCGTCGATGGCGTTGTCCAGGGCGTTGCGGAAGATGAGGTACAGGTCACCGGTCTGGATAAAGTCCAGGCTGGCCCCGTCCGCCACGCACATCCAGGAAATGTGGTTTGCCCGGCAGAACAGGCTCCGCTCCTGGAGGACAGTGTTCAGCGTCTCGTTTCTCGTGTCGATATTCTCGTCGTAGACGGTCAGGTTGTCTGCAATCTCGTCCAGCAGCCTGTCCCGGTCGTCCTCGCTCTGCTCCTTGAGCATATCCGCCACCTGATGCTTCAGCTCGTGCATCAGATGGTTGGTCAGTTCCATCTCCCTGTGGGCCTGCTGGGACTGCTCATGGCGGAGGTGGCGGAGATAATCCTGGATGTCCAGCTCGTGCTGGAGATTCAGGGCCTCCTTCTGGCTGACCTGGAGCCACAGGAGGAAGCAGCAGCAGAGTACCTCATACACCTGGCAGATGAGGAACAGCGGCTCCTGCCAGGTGAGGTCCAGCCCCTTGGCGATGGTGCTGAAAAAGGCGGACACCAGAAAGATGAGCAGAGTCGCAGAGGTCAGGTTGAGGACGTTGAACTGGTAGGCCCCCTTCTCCCCGATAGGCAGGATACAGCCAAAATAGACCGCCACATAGGGCACCACGATGGTCACTACCCAGAGGGTCAGACGAAACACGTTTCCCTCTCCCGGGAGGGTCGCCGTCAGCAGCAGAAGCAGGGCGGAGGAGATGTGCTGCACCGTCATGCTCAGGGCGGTGCAGTACAGCGCCTCCCGGACCGTCACCGGACACAACAGCAGGAAAAAGGCCAGGGCCAGGACGAAAAACACCGCCATATAGATCAGACAGCTCAGTGTAGTATAGACGGAGTCCGTCCAGATGGCCTGGCCGCCGCCGCTGTTCATCACCAGCAGGGAGACGCCCTCCGCCGCCAGGCAGAGCAGCGCCGCCCGGAGACCGAAGCCCTCCCGTTTTTTGTGGGGCAGAGCCACCAGGAAACAGGACATCAGCATTTCAGTGACGAATTGGCTGCTCCACAGCAGATCAAACAGTTCCATCACGTCTCCTCCCCTCCCGGCTCCACGCCGCCGATATAGTCGGTGAGGGCATGGAGAAAGGCCTTGCGCCGGGGCCTGCTGCTTTTCAGCGTATCGTTCCCGGCCTGCAGCTCA
>JAJQHP010000147.1 GCA_021199695.1 Clostridiales bacterium | reverse complement strand
TGAACAACTCCCACGACCTCATCGACAGCCGCACCGTCACCGTGGACGCCGACGTCATCTACAACGACGAGAACGACGGCGCCCGCTCCACCGACAGCATCGCCGCCGTCAACCAGTTCGACGACGTCAGCTTCGGCGAGTGCACTACCTACCTGACCCGGGCCGACTGGGAAGGCACCTTCCCCACCGAGCGGGCCGCTTTCAGTCGGGAGGCCTCTGAGGAGACCCTGGCCGTCATCAACGACACCTCTATCCCCACCGACGAGAGCGCCGAGGCCATCGTGGTGGCCGACCACGGCCTGACCCTGGAGGACGTGGCCGGGCTGGACTATGACGACCCCCTGTGGGACGATCTGCTGGAGCAGGTCTCCGTGGACGAGATGGTGAACCTGGTCTCCAACGGCGGCTGGGCCACCCAGGCGGTGTCCTCCGTGGGCAAGTCCGCCTATGTGGAGGTGGACGGCCCCAATGGCATCAACAACATTATGGCTGGCACCACCGGCACCCAGTACTGCGCCCAGTCCGTGCTGGCCTGCACCTGGAATACCGACCTGGCCTATGAGATGGGCGTGACCTTCGCTCAGGAGGCCATCGCCATGGAGGTGGCCGCCCTGTACGCCCCTGCCATGAACATCCATCGCTCCCCCTTCTCCGGCCGGAACTATGAGTACTACTCCGAGGACGGCGTCCACTCCGGCAAGATGGCTGCCGCCGAGGTGCAGGGCATCCAGTCCCAGGGCGTGACCACCTACTGCAAGCACTTCGCCGTCAACGACCAGGAGTCCAACCGGGATTCCGGCGGTCTGCTGACCTGGGTCAACGAGCAGGCCATGCGGGAAATTTACCTGAAAGCCTTTGAGATCGCCGTGAAAGAGGGCGGCACCCGTGGCATCATGTCCTCCTTCAACCGGATCGGCGCTGTCTGCGCCGCCGAGAGCTCTGCGCTGCTCAACACCGTTCTCCGGGACGAGTGGGGCTTTGAGGGCACCGTCATCACCGACTGTATCCTCCAGCTCTCCTATGTGAACATCGACCGGGCCATCGCCTCCGGCAACGACCTGATCCTGTCCCTGGCCAACATCCAGTCCCCCACCGAGGCCCTGACCGGCACCAACTCCGGACAGCAGGCTCTCCGCACTGCCACCCACAACATCCTCTACACCGCCGCCAACAGCGTGGGTGAGGAGGTCAGCGCCACCCCCGTGGCCTACTGGCTGTACATCACCGTAGGCGTGGTTGACGTGGCCCTGGTGGCCCTGTGCGTCCTCTACTTCGTCCGCCGCCACGGCAAGATGAAAAAGTGGAAGACCGAGAACGCCGCCAAGTAATGACAACACCGCTTCCCTAAGCAAAAAGGCCCCTCCGGGAGATTTCACTCCCGGAGGGGTCGTCTGCTTTTTTGCGTTGGTGGCGAGATTGTTTTTTTTATTTGAAAAATCAGGCTAAATTTCATATTTTTTCAAAAAATGGCCGCAGTTTTTGAATTACTGCTACCGTTGTCCCGGGAATCTTCATCTTTTCGCAGAGTTGATTACTCTGCGATTTGGATTTGCTCATTAATCATTTTGCCTGTGCGATTTATAAAATTCAGGGTAATTCCTGTTGCCTTTTTATGGTCCTGCGCAGACGGCTCAGCGTCTCTGGAGACATTCCCAGGAAGGACGCAATATTCTTGTTGCTGACTCGATCGGCCAGACCTGGATAAGCCTCCAGGAACCACTGATACCGTTGCAATGCGGTGTATTGATGTAAAACCTGCTTCATGTGCCAATGCTCATTCAGTGCTGAAATCAATAGCCGATTATAAAACATCGTTACCTCAAGATGACGTTCTTGCAATTTCAGAATCAGCGGGATTGGAACGCAGAATAACAGGCTATCCTCTAACATTTCAACGGTCATGGGAGATATGTTTTCCTCATCGAACTGGCAGGATGTCATGGCCACTGTGCCGGTTTGGAATCCAAAGCAGTCGGTAATATCTTTTCCGCTGCTGTCAAGGAAAAAGCCTCTTAACAGGCCCTTGATCAAAAAACAGATATTCGACTGGCTGTCACCGGTACGAATCAGGCAGTCGCCCTTCCTGATGGAACGAATTTCCGTTGCATCAACCAGTTTCTGAATCACTTCAGGCGTTTTGATTCGACAGAACTCGGTATAAAACTGATATGGCGTCATCTCGGCTTCCATTCTTCCGCATCCTTGCATTTTAATATTATTAGCTATTATATCAGATAGGTGCTTTTCCTTGCATTGACCTAAATCAATTTTCAGCGAATTTTCATCTTCATCGGAATTCCCCATTTGTCGTTTTATTTTCATCATTGCTTCATACACGCCACAAATAGCTTGTGCAGGAAATAAATCTTCTATGAGGCATCATTACAGTTGCGCTTTTGGGAATCGGTGGTGCAATGCGTAATCTGTGCGCAAATCCAAATCGCAGAGTAATCAACTCTGCGAAAACGGCGGCCGGACGTATTTGCCTGACTGTGTGATGATGGAATGGGAACCACAGGCTAAGAATGGAGGCGTGCAGGGAGCGTGAACTGGTCTACAAGTGAACTTTTGTTTTATGGTGGAATGATTGCAGCAGCCGGTTCACTCATGGCGGCCTCAGTATACTTCCTTATTTCCAAGCGAAGAGCGACAAAGCTGAACGCCAGGTTGGATGCAGAGTATGGAAAAGGCCCCGTCCACCGGACATAAGCGGGCGCAGAGGAACGGCAAAGGAAGTGCGGTATGGCTAAAATCATTGCCTCGACATATCAGGTGATCGAGCAAATCGGGTCAGGCGGCGGTGGAGTTGTCTATCTGGCTTACCATATGCGGCTGGGGAAAAAAGTTGTTCTAAAGGCGGATAAACGAAAACTGACCACCCGTCAGGAACTGCTGCGGCGGGAGGTGGACATCCTCAAGAAGCTGAGCCACACTTACATCCCGCAGGTATATGATTTCTTCCTGGAAGACGGCATCGTCTACACGGTGATCGACTATATCGAGGGAGAAAGCCTGGACAAACCGCTGAAACGGGGAGAACGGTTTTCGCAGCCCCAGGTCATCCAATGGGCCAGGCAGATTCTGGAGGCGCTTTGTTACCTTCACAGCCCTACGCACGGCTCACCGCCCAGAGGCTTTGTCCACAGTGATATCAAACCGGCCAACCTGATGCTTCGCCCGAATGGAGACATCTGCCTGATTGACTTTAATATCGCCCTTGCCCTGGGAGAAGAGTCTGCGATCGGATGCAGTCCTGGCTATGCTTCTCCGGAACACTATGGGTTGGATTACTCCTTTAGCAGCATCGGAGGCGGTTCCAACGCTGATGCCGTCTACATAGGGGGAAGGAACGGAGCGGAAGCCTCCCGCAGCGAGGGAAACAAGAGAAGGGCGTACTCTGTGACTGAAACTGAGACAGAGACAACGGATAGAGGCCTGCCGGATAGCGAGACGGAAAGCATGACGGCTTCGGGACAGAAGCCGAGCGAAACCACTGCGACAGTGGGAATCGTGCAGACGCAGACAGATGGAAAGCAGGACGAGAACGGGCTTGCGAAGCCGCTGCACAGCCCAAAAGCGGTATCAGGTCCGCCGCAGTCATCCTCCGGTTATAAATCCCGTTCCAGCAGGAGACGGGCGGTTGTGCCGGACGTTCGCTCTGATATCTACAGTGTAGGGGCTACGCTTTATCATCTGCTCAGCGGGACAAGACCGGCCAGGGCCGCAACAGAAGTGACGCCTCTCTCAGAAACGCTGTTCAGCCCCCAGATCGTCCAAATCATCTCCAGAGCGATGAACCCCAATCCGGATCTTCGCTACCAGACGGCGGAGGAGATGCTGGAGGCGCTGAATCATTTGCGGGAGAACGATCCCCGTGTCCTGCGCCGGAAAAGACAATGCGCGGCAGTCTATGCAGTGCTCACGGTATGCTTCGCTCTGGGCATTATTTCCGCGTTCATCGGATTGAAGAGAATGCAAACCACTGAGGAATGGCTGAAACTGGCGGAGTACGCTCAGGATGCGCTGTCCGAGGGGGACACGGCAGCGGCCATACAGTATGCGCTCCAGTCGTTACCTGCTGAGACAAGTCTGTTGCAGCCTGAATGGACGACAGAGTCACAGCGGGTGCTGACGGAGGCGCTGGGTGTGTATGACCTGTCAGACGGGTATAAAACCTACGAGACGGTGGAACTGCCATCTGAGCCACTCTACCTGGCGATTGCCCCGGACGGAGAGACGGCAGCCTGTATCTATGCCTATTCCCTGGCGGTCATTGATACGGAGCGCTGCGAGATCCTTGCGACGCTCCCGACAGAAAGCTCCGCCCTGTCTGAGGTCGCATATCTGGACGGAGACACGGTCCTTTATGCGGGTAGCGATGGCTTGACTGCCTACAGCATTGCAGAGGGGCGCACACTTTGGGTCGGTAATGCGGCGACATCGCTGTGTATCTCAGAAGACGGGAGCTGTGTGGCTGCGATATATAAGGATGATCCCTTTGCCACCGTGTATAATGCTGCAGATGGATCGGTTATGTGTGTGGTCGATTTTGACGGCAGATGCCAGCGGGTCACGGTGAATGACAGCTTTGCCAATCCAAACGACAATTTGCTTGCGCTCAGCCGGGATGGCGGTATGTTGGCGGTCAGCTTCGCTGACGGTTCCCTGCGCCTGTATGATCTGACGGGCGGGGGAGAGGTCGTCCCAGTGCTGGATGAGACGTCCGGGTATACACATTTTGAGGGCGGCTTTTTCCGGCAGTATTTCGCTTTCTCCGCCTCATCATCCACGGATTCCGGGTTCGCTATCATCAATACCGACACGATGACTGAGGACGTCTTCCCGTTAGAGAACAGCGCCTACAGCGTGCAGACGGATGCAAACGGGATCTATGTTCAGCTGGGCAATATCCTGGTCCAAATCGACCCGGACACGGGAGATCAGACCGGTCTCGTCACCACGGCGGAGAACATTCTCCACTATGCCACGGATGGTACGCACACGCTGATCTCATCGGCGACAGGATTCCTGTTTTTTGACGGGACGGCGTCGCTGATATCCGAGGAGACCAGCGACACCAGCAGCGATTTTCTCTGTCTGGCGGGAGAGACTGCGCTGGTGGGAAGCCGGAACTCTGCTGTCATTCGAATCCTTCGCTATGAGGGCCATGAAGAGGCGGAGCTGTTTTCCTATGATTATGACTATGACCACGGCGAGGCGCGGGTCAGCGCGGACGGTACTGTATTGATGCTGTTCTCCTATGACCAGTTTCGGCTCTACAACCGGGACGGAGATATGCTGGCAGAGGTGGATATCCCCGACGCAGCGAATGTATACGACCAGCAATACATCCGGGATGAGGACGGCTCCCGGCTGGAAGTGACCTATAACGATGGAAGAATTGCCGCCTACAGCGGCCTTGACGGGACATTGCTCTGGGAAGGGACGGGGGAGACGCCGGACGCCTCCCTGGAGGAGCACTTCGAGACGGAACAGTTTTCCATTGTCGCCCCGCTGCATGGGGACGCAGAGGTGTACAGCCTGGAGACAGGGGAACTGTTCTGTATGCTGGAGGAGGACGCCTACCTGACCTACGTTACACAGGTGGGGGACAACATTGTGGTTCAGTACATTACAACGGACGGATACTATTATGGACAGCTGCTGAACGAGAAGTGCGAGGTGCTGGCAGACCTGCCGTATCTCTGCGACGTGAGGGATGATACCCTTTATTTTGACTATCCCAGTGGTAATTTGCGCCAATCGCGCATTTATCATATAGACGAGCTCATCCAAATTGCACAGAAATAGGAAGGGGACACAGACAATGAAGAGTGGGAAAAAGGTACTTTCGCTGCTGATGGCGGTCATGATGATTCTGACCGTCTCGCTCGGCTCCGGCATGGCGGCCTACGCCACAGAGCCGCAGGGAGAAGAGACAGAAGAGACTGTCCAGTCAGAGGCGGCACAGGAGGAAGAGACAGAGGAGACTGTCCAGGCAGAGACGGCACAGGAGGAAGAAACTGAGACACCGGAGGAGGCGGCCACAGACGGGGAAACGACCGGGGAGGATGCCCAGGAGGAAGCCGTCCCGGACGAGGAGACCGCCGACGAAGCGGACGCTGCCGAGGTGAATGGCGAAGCGGAGCCGGAGACAGAGGATGCGGAGCAGACGGAGGAACCGGACGCCGCATCAGAGGACGCGGAGACGGAGACAACGGTAGAGATCGCCACGGAGCCTGCAACGCCGATCGTGGAGATCGAGGAGGATGCAGAGGAGAGCATTTTGCCGACAGAAGATGAGGCTATCGACTGGGACGCCAACATTTCGGTCACTTCTCTGCTGCCCATCGTGGAGGTCAAGGCGTATCTGGTGCTGAGCGATTATTCCGAGGACGATCTGTCTGCTATGGACCTGGATGAGGTTCTTACCAAGCTTCAGGATTCTGATGGCAATTCGATCTCCATTCCCAGCTCGGCGACAACGGTTTGGAGATATGTGAAGGACGATACCGATGGTGTTGAGATGTATGAGGAATACACCATTGGAAATGGGGAAACCATCGACCTCTCAACAGAGGAAGGCGTTTCTGTCTATACGACAGAGCTTATCATTGGCAGCAATAACCAGTTGGATTCCAGCAATATCCGTTATATTGTAAAGGTCTATGTTCTCAGCTCTGTGATGGAAGACATCGGGTTTGAGCTGTACACCCAGAGCGAGGATGGCTCCCGGACTGAAATCGTGGCGGACAGGGTCGACACAATTGTCAACACGCAGTTTGGCGTTGACATTACAGTCACCCTATACACAGATTCCGATCATGTTACCGGTAAGGAATACTACCTGGGAATATCCTCCACGGCTGATGAGCACCCAAATATTCGAGCCGACATCCTGTCTTACGCAGGGTATATTAGCTACCTCAATACTGGATCAATTCCTGTTGAAGATGAATACAACCTGACTGACCAGATCCTGAATCAGGACATGACGCAGACAGATGCGGGGTATCTGGGAACCTACGACCCGTCTCTTTCTGTGTATGACACTAAAAATATGTTTATTATTGTGTACACGAATGTAAAGACGGGTGCGCTCATCAAATTCTCCGGGATTTCCTTCTCAATCACCTCAGATGTATCTTATATAGGGGTCGATGTCTTCGCCTATGACAATGGTGAAATGGTGGACGTGTTCTGCCGGGAGGTAGCGAGTTTCGAGATGACCGGCGGAATATCAATCGAAATTTTTAGCGGCAGCGTGACGGGCGACTCTGTAGAGAGACTGTATTATATGCTCAATGAGGGGTATTCAGCGGACGATGAATATTACTGTGTTATGAACGCACACGGGACCGGCTATGGGGACGATGCCAACAGCTATGTCACAAAAGCGGTTGTCGGACTCTATGACACGCTGGAGGATGCGGCAGATGCGGAGGACATCAAAGACGAGCTTATTCCGGTCGATCAGACCGCATCTCCCCGGGGATATAAGGCGAACTATAACAGAGAAAACGGCGGAGTCTACTTCACGGTCTTTTTTGAGGACGGAAGTGTATTCCAGATTTGGGTCTGTATCATGGAATACGACCCTGAATATGACGAGAACTATGTGAAGAGCTTTACCGACGCGCCCATCATCGGTGAGGCCGACCCCTGGTTCCGTGTGACCGGCGCAGAGCAGAACGGCGAGGCCCTGGACACCTATATTGTGGAAAACGGCGGCTCCATTAACATGGATACCATGTACGGCTATGGCTATCAGACTGTGTTCATCAATGACGCGGATGCCGACCTGTCGGCGCTCCAGCCGGTGTTCTGGACGGCCAGCGCAGACCGCATCGAGGTCTATGTCAACGGCAGTAAGGTGGTCTCTGGCGACACGATCGACTGCTCCGCCGGAACGGTGGAGTTCAGCGTGATCATCGACGGCAACGTCCGCAATTACATGGTGAACTTCGTGAAAAAGACCTCGGGTGCGCAGCTGTATGTGTGCGGCCCGGAAACCAGGGAAGTATTCCTGGACGAGTACTTTGAGTACAAGCACGACATCCTGATCGCCAACATCGGAGACGAGGAGCTGACCGGCCTGCGGGTGGAGCTGAACGCCACTAACTGCAAACTGGACGACTACTGGACGGTAGGCGGCGAAGGAAACGACACGCTGGCAGCCTTTACCTCCACCTCCTCCAGCTCCACCTATGGCGAGCTGTCCAACCTGGCCAAGATCCGGCTGTTGCCGGACGGGGACGGAGAGATTGAGGGGACGTTGACTGTCTATGCAGACGGTCAGGAGCCCATTGTGATCAACCTGACCGGTGTTGCCCAGAATCCGGGTATCGTGACAGAGAGCGTAGACGACGCGGTCAAATATGTGCCCTATTCCTATCTGATCACCACGGACAATATGTACGACTGGACAGAAGTAAACTTCACCCTGACAGACGGCGAGCTGCCGGAGGGTCTGGAGCTGTATGCGACGACGGGAGAGATTTACGGCGTCGCCCAGGAGAGCGGCGAGTTTACCTTTACGGTGGAGGCGACCTTTACCAGCGATACGTACAGCTTTGAGTCCTCTTCGGTGGAGCTGACGCTGACGGTTTTGGAAAACACCAACGACAACGTCTACTACGCCACGGATGACGGTTACGACATTATGACGTCCGTCGGTGTGGACGAGAGCGGCACGCACGATTACATCCTGACAGAGTACGAGGACGAAGAGTTCCGCTCCTCCGGCGTTTTGGAAGAATTTATTGACCTGTGGCTTAACGGCGAGAAGCTGGAGGAAGGGGTTGACTATGTCGCGGAGAGCGGCAGCACTAAGATCACGATTCTGCAGCAGACGTTTGAAAACAAGGCGGTTACGGACGGAGTGAATACACTTGCGGCAGAGTTCCGTGTGGACGGCGATACCAGCAATACCCTGAAGCGTACAGCACAGAACTTCCGGTTGGATCTGACCACAGGAAGTGATGACGGTGATGATGACAGCGGCACCGGCGACACCGGCACTGGCGACACCGGCACAGGAGACACCGGCACGGGGGACACCGGCACGGGCGACACCGGCACGGGCGCCACCGGCACCGGCGCAGCCG
>JAJQHP010000024.1 GCA_021199695.1 Clostridiales bacterium | reverse complement strand
GCCTATGGCTGGCTGCCATAAACCAAGGGGCAAATATTATAGTAACAGGAGAACGAAGATGAGCAAGTATTGCGCGAATTGCGGACATGAGCTTCCGGATGAGGCTCGGTTCTGCGGCTTCTGCGGCACGGTGCAGCCGATGGCAGACACCCGCCCCGCCAACAATCAGATCAAGTCAACCAGCCAGACGCAGCAGGGCGGCAACGACGGAACGCCCTGGGCGATGCCGACCGACCTGGACGGCGGCGGAGCGCAGCAGGGAAACGGCAATCCCGGACAGCCCGGCCCCGGGCAGATCAAATGGGAGCCGAAGCCCACGAAAATGCCGCCGGTCCTGCAGAACCTGAACATGGGTCTGATCGCCAAAATCGGCATCGCCGTGGCGGCGGTCGTGGTGGTGATCGCAATCGTTGCAGTCGTATTCCTGGGGGATAAGTCGGCAACGGACAACGCGATGATCTGGGTGGAGGACGGCAGCTATATGTACAGCCGTGACATCGCCTCGGACGATGACCCCATTGAGATCACCACCTTCCGGTCGGATTACGATGACGGGTCGGGATACGCGGTCATCACCGCAGACGGGAAATATGCCTACCTGGTCAACCGCATCAGCTCCAGCGGGTACGGCTCCCTCTACCGGGTGGAGCTGGACAAGCTGAGTGACAACACCAGCAAAAATGAGGATTACATCGAAAAGCTGGACAGCGATGTGTACAGATACGAGAGCGGATACTTCCTGCTGGACAACGGGACGCTTCTCTATCTGCGGGGGGATGACCGGTCCAGCGCACAGCTGCGGTACTATGACGGCAGCGAGGTGCAGACGCTGAGCAGCGGCGTGTATGGCTACAGCGGCATCTACAACTATGGCGGGAACTCCTACGGCGTCACCGTGACTGAGGATCAGAAGACGGTGATCTATACGAAGGAGGACGATGACTACACCTACAGCATTTACTGCCAGACGATCGGAGATGCGGACAGCGAATACAGAGTGGCTGCCGGGACAGAGGGGTATGTGCTGTATGATGCGACCCACATCCTGTACTCGAAGAGCGACTATGTAGACGATGTCTATACAACTGCATGGTATGTCGGCGGAATGGACGAGGAGTCGGTCAAGCTATCCGGCAATGTGGCGGGATACAGCTATGCCGCTTTTGGAGAGGACGGCCTGTTCTACTACACGGTCAGGGGCACGTCCAGCGCAGCGACGCTGGCGGACTATGTGACCAACTCCCATGCCGAGGAGGACGCCACGGCGACGGCACCGGACGAGTCGGACTATGAAAAGACGGTCACAAAGACAGACAGCTGGACGGGCGAGACTAATACGACCACAGAGACTGACTGGGACGCCTATTGGGAGGCATATGATGAGTACAGTGAAGGCGTGGTGGTTCGGCAGGAATTGATTGCCCTGCTGGAGGAAGAGGAGACGACGATCACCAGCTATGAGCTCTACTGCTATTCTGCCGCCAGCGGAGAATCGACGCTGATCAGCAGCGAGTGCGGGACCAGCTATCCCACCGTATCCGCCATAGAGGGAAGCTCTGTTGCAGTGTATCAAAAGTCTGTGCTGCCGGAGGAAACGCTGTCAATCGACGCAGTTCTGTCGGTCTTTGTGGACTGGGAGTATGATTACTACGGATATGAGGACACCTATTCGAATTACACCAGCGACTATGAGCTGTATGGGATCGACTTCGACGATTACTATAACGACTACGATCTGGTCATCGCCTATATCAACGCCTTCCTGAGCTCTGGCGGGGAAAATAACGGATATTACTACTCTGTCTCCGGCGGCGCAGAGCAGCTGCTGAATACAGCGGACATTGACATGGAAGGCGTCAGCTGGTTGAGCGTCCAGCTCTTTGACAGCGGAAAGCAGGTCGCCGTGCGGCTGAGCGGCTCCGGCTACGACGACGAGGACATCTATGTGGCTCCCGTCTCCGGCGGGGTCATCGGGGCGCTGACTGCGACCCAGGCGTATGAGAGCGACAGCATGGCCAGCTACCAGGGCGAGCTATTCTACTGGGTCTACACCTCCGGCAACTATGACAATGTGGAGCTGTACCGCTATGAGGATGACGACTGGGAGCTGATTTGTGAAGGCGTGGAAATGGCCAACTTCTATGAGGATGGCACCACCATACTGCTGACCGACTATACCTCGTATGGTTACACCATGATCATTATCAACGCCTCCGGGGAAAAGCAGACTCTGTCGGATGTGGACGATTACCTGGTGCTGAGCAACGGCAATATCGTCCTGCGGTCGAACGACAGCCTGAAGCTGTACGACGGGACGGAGACTACGACCATCGCCTATGACGTGGACTACAACTCCTATTTCCCGATGAATGAGAAAGAGGACGGCGATACTCTGGAGATTTGGTGGTAACAGATTGCGAGCGGGGATGAAACTCCCGGACTGGCGACAGGAGACAGAGATCGTTTCTGCTTTCTGCGCCAGCCAGGGCAGCGGATTCCCCGCTCTCCTGTTGTGACGGGGAAGGAAAACATGGAAAGAGGAGACGATGAGGAGGATTACCCATGTATTGCAGCAACTGTGGGAATGAAATGCCAGAGGGCAGCAAGTTTTGCAGTAAGTGCGGCTGCCCCATGGAAAGCGTGGCGCAGCCAGGCAAAGAGCCGCAAAGCAGATTGAAAGGAGACCTCTCCGGAAACAGAAGAGCGGCAGATGTACCTGCACCCAGAGAGCGCAAGGGGAGAGGCGGCCTCCTGTTGATAGCAGGGCTCGCGCTCTTGCTGGCAATCTGCGGAATTGGAGCGGCGCTCCTGTGGAACGGGAGCGAAGCGGACGATGCGGGGGAGAGCGGGCACAGCACCGTCACAGATGGCGCTGCGGAAAACGCAGAAGAAGCGGACAGCGCGGAAACGGAAGAGGCGGCTACAGGAGAGACTGAAGAACAGGAGACGGTCGGCTCAGAGCCGGAGGGAGCATCTGCCGGGAGCGATGAAACGGCCGACAGCGAGGACGGATATGAGACGGTATATGTGCTCTCTGCAATAGAAGTCAATTCGGAGGACGGAAGCTCCTATACGGAGGTTGCCATAACCTACGATGATGATGGAAATGGCGTAATGTACACCGCCTATGACAGCAACGGCGATATTACCGGATATGTCACATGTGAATATGACGACGACGGAAATCTGGTTTCCGCAGCTGTCTATATTCCGGATTACCTGGGTTACTGTACTTATGAATGCACCTATGACGAAAATGGATACCCGCAGGAGGATGCGTTTCAAACAGAGGACGGCGGCGGGCTTACCATCAGCGTTGTCCACAACACTGACGGAAGTTACACCGCCACGTGGACTCAGTTTGATTCAGACGGCAATCAGATCAATGGTATCGGGGAGACAACCTACGACTCGGGGTGGCGGATTTTAAAATATATCTATTATTATGGCGATCGGGCAGACCCGTCCATTTTAGATGAGGATATTTACGATTACGATGACAGCGGTAATCTGGTGACAAAGACGGTGTATAAGGATGGGGAGCTCTCAAGTGAAACGAAATACACCTACGATTCAAACGGAAATATGCTGACAGATACGACGGACCTTTTCAGCAGCGGAACATCATATTTAACAAGAACATATGTTTATGAATACGATTCGGCAGGGAATCGGATAAAAGAGACATACTATACGGGAGATGAGACGATAGAACAGTGGAAAGAGTATACCTATGATGACAGCGGAAGGCTGCAGACGAGAACAGACTATGAAAATTACACGGGCGGTTATACAGAGAGCCATACATACCAATATGTATATGCCGACACTTCGGATGGATACGCGGTGACGGCTACCAAAACAGTAGATGGAATCTTTCTGTCTGAGTATACGTATCAGTATACCGAGATCAGAAGGGCTGCCCGGGATGAAAGCCGGGTGCATCCGACTGAAACCGCGTCTACATTTTTCCTGGATGCGTTTTCGGACATAGATTTGCTTAGCTGACGGCGTCAGGAGAGAGCCGCCGGGTTCTCCTGCATATACCCATGAGAGTGGCCGCCACTCATCCCCTATGACCACTTTGCGGCGGTCATGGGGATGGGAGGTGGTTTCAATACTGACCGCTGCTTTTCCGGAATGGCGGGATGACGTTTCAGAACCGCACGGTGTCAAATCGTCAAAAAACGGCGAGCTGCACTGTGCCTGTTTCCCTCAAACTGCCAATTTTGCCGATTTTCGGGCAAAACAGGTTGCTTTTTTGGGGAATACGGCTATAATAGCTAGGTGTGTTGTTATGCGTATTCACTGACTTTGAAGGAGGAGTATCCTCATGCAGCAGACCAAGCTGAGAAATGTTGCAATCATTGCCCACGTTGACCACGGAAAGACCACCCTGGTGGACGCCATGCTCCAGCAGAGCGGCGTTTACCGGGAAAACCAGGAGGTCGTGGAGCGGGTCATGGACTCCGGCGACCTGGAGCGGGAGCGGGGCATTACCATACTGGCCAAGAACACCGCCGTCACCTACGGAGACACCAAGATCAACATCGTGGACACCCCGGGCCACGCCGACTTCGGCGGCGAGGTGGAGCGGGTGCTGAAAATGGTCAACGGCGTCATCCTCCTGGTGGACGCCGCCGAGGGCCCCATGCCCCAGACCCGCTTCGTCCTCTCCCGCGCCCTGGAGCTGGGCCATCGGGTCATTGTAGTGGTCAACAAGATCGACCGCCCCGACCAGCGGGTGCATGAGGTCATTGACGAGGTGCTGGAGCTGCTGATGGACCTGGACGCCACCGACGAACAGCTGGACTCCCCTATGCTGTTCTGCTCCGCCCGCTCCGGCACCGCCTCCTATTCCCCGGAGGTCCCCGGCACCGACCTGAAACCCCTCTTTGACACCATCCTGGAGTATATCCCCGCCCCGGAGGTGGAGCTGGACGCCCCCTTCCAGATGTTGGTCTCCTCCATCGACTACAACGAGTTCGTGGGCCGCATCGCCATCGGCCGCATCGAGCGGGGCGTTATCCATCAGAACCAGGAGATCGTGGTCTGCAACTACCACGACCCAGACAAGGTCTCCAAAAAGGTGAAGGCCACCGCCCTGTTCCAGTTTGACGGCCTGTCCCGCGTTCCGGCGGAGTCCGCCGAGGCGGGGAATATCGTGGCCCTCTCCGGCATCGGGGACATCACCATCGGGGACACCATCTGCTCTCCGGAGGCGGTGGAGCCGTTGAGCTTTGTGAAGATCTCCGCCCCCACCATGGAGATGACCTTCTCCGTCAACGACTCCCCCTATGCCGGTCGGGACGGCAAATTCGTCACCTCTCGGCAGATCCGGGACCGGCTGTTCCGGGAGACGCTGAAGGATGTCTCTCTGAAGGTCTCCGAGGTGGAGGACGCCACTGACTCCTTTAACGTGGCCGGGCGGGGAGAGATGCACCTGTCTATCCTCATCGAGACCATGCGCCGGGAGGGATACGAGTTCCAGGTGTCTCCTCCCCGGGTGCTCTATCGGGAGATCGACGGGGTGAAATGCGAGCCCATCGAGCGGCTGGTGCTGGACGTTCCGGCAGACTATGTGGGCGGCGTCATCGAGGCTCTGGGTCTGCGCAAAGGCGAGATGGTGGACATGAACCCGGTGGGCAACCGGATGAAGGTGGAATTCCTTATCCCCTCCCGGGGCCTGTTCGGCTATCGGAACGAGTTTTTGACCGCCACCAAGGGCGAGGGCATTATGACCTCCGTGTTTGACTCCTACGCCCCCTATAAGGGAGAGCTTCAACGCCGGAACACCGGCTCCCTTATCGCCTATGAGACGGGAGAGGCAGTGGCCTACGGCCTGTTTAACGCCCAGGAGCGGGGGGCTCTGTTCATCGGGGCCGGTACCCCGGTCTACGAGGGCATGGTGGTCGGGGTCAACCCCAAGCTGGAGGACATCACGGTCAACGTCTGCAAGAAAAAGCAGCTGACCAATATGCGGGCCGCCGGTTCCGACGAGGCCCTGCGCCTCATCCCGCCCCGGCAGATGAGCCTGGAGCAGTGCCTGGAGTTTCTGGCCGACGACGAGCTGCTGGAGGTCACCCCCCACAACCTCCGTCTGCGCAAGCGGATTTTGAATCACGAGCTGCGGATGAAGGCCCTCAAGGGACATAAAAAGTAATATGTGGCTGCAAGGCCCTCTGTGAGACGAATCCACAGAGGGCCTTTTTCCGTCCCGCCCTGCTCACCAGTTGCCGCAAAGTTGCGCATAAACGCAGCTTTGCGGTATTTTTGCGCCTTTCCGATGGACAAATTCGGTTTGTTGCATTTCGAAGGAACGGACATTCCGCTACAATACAGGGGAAAGGAGGGAGGCGAATTGCTTTCAGAATTTGCGTATGAGGGCCAGGGACGGGTCCCGCTCCGGCTGCGGCTGGACAGCGGCAGATGTCTGGTGGAGGAGATCACCCAGCTCACGCTGACTGCCGGGTGCAGCTCCGACACCTCCGGACCCAGCCTGGGGAGCACGGTGGCGGCTTACCTGACGGTGTCTCTCGCAGGAGACGGGCTGCCGGCCCTGGAGGGGGCGTATGTCACCCCGGAGGTGGAGATCGGGGGCGCGTGGCTCAGCCTGGGCCGGTTCCGCTTCGAGACCCCGGAGACGGGAGAAGGCACGGTGAAGGTCACGGCATCCGATGCCATGATCTGGGCCATGGAGGCGGGCTACTATCCGTCTGACCCGGCGCCTGCCACCGCCCTGGAGGTGCTGGCGGATATCTGCGACCAGGCGGGGGTGACGCTGGGGGACGTGTCCGGGCTGACGGACGCGGCGGTCAGCGGGGTGTCCTCCGGGTACACCTGCCGGGAGATGGCGGGGTATATGGCAGCCCTGGTGGGATGCAACGCCCTGTTTGACCGGGAGGGGACGATGGCGCTCCGGTGGTTCTCTCTAGCGGAGGCGGCCATCGGACCGGAGGATTACTACAGCGGCGGCTTCACCCGGAAGGACTATGACTATGTCCTCTCCGGTCTGACGGTGGTCACGGGGTCCGGGGAGGATGAGCAGATCTCTGCCGGAACGGGAGGCAGCGGCATCTCCCTCACCGACCCCTATATGACGGAGGAGGCGCTGGAGGCTGTGTGGGCCGGGCTGGAGGGCTTCACCTACCGGCCGGGGGAGGTGACGGCCATGGCCGATCTGCGGCTGGAGCCGGGAGACATCGTCACCGTCACCGACCTGGCCGGGGAGAGTTACACCTTCCCGGTCATGAATGTGGAGCACACCTATGACGGGGGCTTTCAGACGAAGCTCACCGCCTATGGCAGCGCGGAGACGGACAGCTCCGCCAGCTACAAGGGCCCTGCCACCACTGCCCTGGAGCGGTACACGGCGGATATGGCCAGCTTCAAGAGCCTGTTTGCGGACAAGGCCTATCTCCAGGAGCTGCTGGTCCGGGGCGGCATCCTCACAGACACCCTCTCCGGCGTGGAGATCAACGCCACCAAGTACCTGACCGGTGTGACCATTATTGGCGACGTGATCCAGGCAAACACCCTGACGGCGGACAAGCTGATCCTCACCGGGGCGGACGGCCTGATCTACGAGATCAACGCCACGTCCAGCGGCCTGACCGCTGAGCAACTGACGGAGGAGCAGTACCAGACTGCCATCGACGGCTCGGTGCTGGTGGCAAATTCTGTGACCGCCGACCGCATCAACGTCACCGACCTGTTCGCCCAGGACATCACCGCCACGGGGACCATCTCCGGCGTGACCATCCAGGGGGGGAGCATCACCGGCGGCACTATCTCCATCGGGGATAATTTCTCTGTAGACGAAGAGGGGAACATGACGGCGATGGACGCGATCATCGGCGGGACATTGACCCTTTACGACGAGATCAACGACATCAATCTTCTTACGATGAGGGCGGACGGCGATTCGGTGACTGCTTTCCCACCCTTCTGGTTTCAGGGCGCGGTGTACGCGTGTGCCGACTTCTATCAGAGTACCAACGCAGGCCATATTCGCGTCCCGCAGATTCAGCGGGGCAATGTTTCCATTACCCCGTCTGCAGCCAACACGCCTACGGGGGTGGCAGTGACGTTTGACAAAACCTTCTCCGGCACGCCTTACACATTCGCAACCGCTTACGGGACTGTTCCGGGCACTGTTATTACCGGCGTGTCCACCTATGGAACAAGCACCACCGGAATTACTGTCTATTTGACCCGGACCAACACGGCAGCCACCGCCGTCCGCTGGCTGGCCGTTTACTAAAGGAGGGAAACCATGGCATTTTACGACAAGAACGGGACCGCCCTGTATGTGGGCGACCACATTGTCCCGGACGAGGGGCTGGAGCTGTTGCTCATCTCGGAGGCGTATGACGAGAGCTTTGAGGAGACCTGTCTGTACGGGCAGCAGGTGGACCACCCGGCGGCGTTCTCCATTCTGACCCAGGCGAACCTGTCCAGTCAGTGGACGAAGGTGGAGACGGATGAGATATCTGACGCGGAGGCAGTCAGTATTATTGTGGGAGGCGAGACATCATGACAAGAGCGGAGGCATTGAAGTACCGGGCGGCCATCGAGACGGCGGTCCAGAGCCTGGACGACGAGACGGCGGCGGAGGTCCCCACCCTGTTCCCGGCGTGGAGTGCGGAGACGGCCTACGAGGCCGGGGCGAAGGTACAGTACGGCGGGACGGTGTACACCGTCTTGCAGGGTCACACCAGTCAGAGCGACTGGACCCCGGATGCGGCCGCGAGCCTGTTTGCCCAGGTGCTGCCCGGGCAGGGCGGCTCTGAGGTGGGAGAGTGGGTACAGCCGGACAGTACCAACCCCTACATGAAGGGAGACCGGGTGCTGTATAACGGCGTGGTGTATGAATCCACCATCGACAACAACGTATGGTCCCCGGAGGCTTACCCTGCCGGGTGGAAAGAAGTGGAGGCGTAAAGCATGGGTATCAACGGAGCGACCAACGAATTTCTGGACAGGCTGACCAAGCTCATCAACGAGAGCAAACTGCCGCCCGCCAATGTCCGGCTCTGCCTGGACGTGGCGCGGCTACAGGTGGTGGGCCTGGAGCAACAGGCCATTGCACAGGAAAAGGCCCAGGAGGCGGCAAAGGCCAAGCGGGAGGGCAAGGCGGATGAGTGAGACGATTCTGGCCAGCCTGATCTCTGCATTAGCGGCTCTCATCGTCTGCATGATAAACAATGC